>NZ_JBEOXE010000013.1:0-155324 GCF_040296485.1 Streptomyces sp. NPDC002138
CAGGCCTTCACCCGCCCGTTCAAGCTTCAGCTCGGCCAGGACCCGGTCATAGCGGCCCGCCTCGACCCGGTTCCGCGACGGCCGAGCCACCTCCAACACGCGCCCCGCCAGCAGATCCCGGCGCACCACCCGATGGAGCGTTCCCAGGGACGGCACACTCCCCGGCGAGGACAATCCGTCGGCCGTCAACCGCCTGTACAAAGCCGCGACATTCCCGCCCAGGTCCGCCAGGACCGCCCACTGCTCGTCATCCAGGGTGAACCCGTCCTGCCGCCCCACCGGCTCCAGCCGACCCTCACGCGCCTCCGCCAGCCACTTCCACACCGTCCGGACCGTCACCCCCGCAGCCTCCGCCATCACCCGCACATGCAGCGACGACACCGACCCCGGCCCCTGGGTCCACCACCAACAACCGACGCACCACCACACCCCGCGCCAACCGGCCACCCACGTCCATGGCCAGCCGCACACCCCGACCCTGGCCAGCCGCACACAGGAATGGGCAACCCCATGACAGCCACACGTCCTGCTGCTATGCAGCCCATGGCAGCAGCCTGGTCACCCCATGACAGCCAAGATCCACTGTCGGTAGAGAGACAGCGCAAGGCGGAACCCCAGACAGTCCAGTGGTCGGCAAGGCACCATGCTCGAATGAAGAAATGCCTGTTTTGCGGTCGATCAGCGCCCGAAGTCAAGATGACCGGTGAACACGTCCTCCGGCGCGAACTCATCAACCAGGTCCTCTGGGGAGCCCCAAAAGACCGCACAGAGACAGTCCACCGCGGCTACTCCGACGGAACACAGATAGCCATGTCCCGCCAGGTACCCGAGTCCATCCTCAATCAGACGCTCAAGGATGTCTGCGGCGACTGCAACAGCGGCTGGATGAACGACCTGGAGAACCGTGCGGAGAAGACTCTGGTTCCCCTCCTACGCGGTGAGCACACTCACGTCGCCAAAGCCGACGCAGAGGTCCTCGCGACGTGGGCGGCGAAGACAGCCATGGTCAGAGCACGCGTGGACGGCGCCCCCTACACCGTCCCAGAAGACCACCGCACACACATCATGACCACCAACACCCCGCCGGCGAACCTCACCGTCTGGGCCGCAGCATGTGAACCTCACCCCAACGCCAGAACCAGGCACTACAAGGTCGGGATCGAGCTACCCGGAACGCCCATCACCGAGACCGACGAAGACGGCGACACCTGGGTCGTCGGCGTCGAAGCCAAGCAAAGCCTGGGGCACGTGACCACCATCGTGATCAACCACATCACACTCGTCATCGCCGAAGCCGATTCAGAAGCCCTTCACACCGACCTCGTCACAACGCTCGACCCCACAGGTACCGCCACCAAGCTCTGGCCAGACCCGAAAGACTTCAACTGGCCACTCACACCGACACCCACACCCGACCAGATCGACGGCATCGGAGACCTCACCCAGCCCCTCCCCAACACAACCGCCGGCTGACACCCAACCGCTGCCACCACCCCGCACATTCACACTGGACGCACCGGAAGCCGGCATGGTGTGGGAACCCGGCGCAGAGGCGTGCGAGGCCACAGAGGCGTGGGAGGCCAAGCTCGCCGCGCTCCGCTCCTACCGGCGGGCCATGGGCCATCTGGCACCTCGGTAGGGCCCCATGTGGGGCGAGGACAACGAGATGGTGCCTATCGGGCAGCACATGGCCAACCTCCGCCGCAAGGGCGCCAAGAACGGGCTCGGGAAGGACGAGGACACCGCGGCGACCCGGGGCGTGCAGCTCGCCGCGGTCGACAAGGACTGGAACTGCCCCTGGCCCCTCGACTGACAACGCCACTACCGCGTCCTCTCCCACCTCATCGACACCGAAGCCGGGAGCATCCTTCCGGCCATCGAACCCGGGGTGCTCTTCGACGGCGACGACCTCGGCCGCTGGCTGGCCCAGCAAAAACAGCTGGCCACCTGGGCGCGGCTGCTGCCCGAGCAGCAGAAGCGACTGACCGCACTGGCCGTGGAACCCGCCCAGGCGCCGCCTCCTGCCCCGGCGGCCAGCAATACGGCGAAGGGGGCCCCGAGCAAGGCACAGCAGGCGTTCCAACGCAGCCTGGCAGCCTTTGCGCAGTGGGTGGAACGGGAAGGCGCCCACCGGCCGGTGCCCCGCGCCCACGGCGAGGTTATCGCGGTCGAGGGCGAGACGGAGCCAGTGATCGTGAAGCTGGGCGTGTGGATCTCCAACACCAATGCCAGGCGCAACAAGCTCAGTGTGGAACAGCTGGCCGCGCTGAAGGGGCTGGGCATCGACTGGATCTGAACGGTCATCCTTACCGTTAGGCAAGGATCCGAGGCTGGATCAGGAGTGCGGGGGCGGGGTGGTGAGGTACAGCGCGAGTTGGGCTTCAAGGTCGGCGATGCGTTTGTCCATGAATCGGTTGTTCTGGCGTGCGCTGGTCAGGCGCTCTTGAAGCTGCTGGTTGTCCTGGGTGAGCTGTCGTACGTGCTGCTTCAGCGTGGTGCTCTCCGTGACGAGGCGCTGAAGTGAGCCTTCGGGTAAATCGTGTTGGAGGTCGCGGATCTTGCCGAGGAGTTCTGCGATGCCGGTGTGCTGGATGCGGATTTCACGCTGGGCTTGGGCAAGCGCGTCTTCGGCGTTGAGTGCACGTTCCTTCCAGGCCGGCTGTGCGCGGCTGCCGCTGTTGGAGACTCCGGGATGGGGTCTGCTTGCTCGGTTGGCCTGCTCGATCAGAGCTCTGGCCTGCTGGTTTTGGTAGAGGAAGGTGCGAGAGACGCGGGCGGTACGGGCAAGGGCTGCAACGGTGAGAGGCGTTTGGTCACGTGCTGCGCCCGCCAGGGTGGTCTGGAGGCGTTCGAGCATCTCCTGGGTGGCTTGGCGGCGGGCGTGGACGGCCGCGTCGGTGCGCGAACTCATGGATGTCCTGTGGCGTTGTCGGGGGCCTGGAGTGCGGCAAGATCTCGGGCGCGGAAGGCGGTGCTCCAGGTGCGGTGGAAGTAGTCCTGGGGGCGCCTCAGGTCCAGGGTGAGGGCTTCGTCGAGGATGCCGAGGGCAGCCAGCGCCTGCTCGAGTCCTTTGATGGCCTTGGCCGTGGGTTCGAAGACGGTGTGGAGGTAGTCGGCGGTTGCGTCGTCCGGGGCGTTCTCGGCGATGGAGCGCCACTGTTCGGCTTTGCGTCGCCAGTAGAGGAGGTCTGCGCCGGAGAGGACGAAGTTGTCGCAGTTCTCGCAGTCGAGTTTCCAGGGGCAGGATCCGCCGTCGACGACGGGTTGGTAGGTGCAGAATCCCCCATCGGCGGGAATGCTGCGGCGGGAAAGGTCCAGGGCCATGGCGAGGGCTGTCTCGCGGTCTATGGGGGTGGTGTCGCCGGAGAGGAGTTCGCCTGGGTTGGGGGCGCCGGGCCCAGCTACCCAGACGGTGTTCAGGACGTCTTCGAGGTCGCTGTTGGTGATCTTCACGTAGTGCTCGGCCATGCGCTCGGACAGCTGGCCGAGGTAGCGGCGGATGTGGGTGAGTGTGGCGCCAGCGCGCAGCAGATTGGTGGCCAGGGTATGGCGGGCCTGGTGGGCGACGTACGCGCCGCCGAGGTCGAGACCGTCTATCCAGGTCTTGAAGCGCTGGTTGAAGTGTCCGTAGGAGATCGGCTGCCGGCCGTTGGGGTTGCGGATGGAGGAAGGGAACAGGGCCAGGCCGGGGCGTTCCGTAGTCGCTGGGGTGCGGCCGTAGCGTTTTTCGAAGAACTGGAGTGTCTTGGTGCGGCGGGCATCGAGGCGTTGGTAGATGGGCTCAGGGATACGGATGCCCTCGTTGTAGTTGCCGACCTTGGTCTGGTCGTGCCACAGCATGGCCAGGCCGCGGTAGCGGCCGATGCAGTCCAGCCGGAGTCCGACGACCTCGCTGCAGCGGCGCCCGGTGGCGACAATGGTCTCCCAGATATCCCGCAGGCCCCGGTCATTGAGGTCGAGTTCCTCCAGGCGGCGCAGGTTGGTCTCGTCCATCAGTGCACGGGCGACGTCGTCGCTGAAGGGGTTGCGGGAGCGCTGCTTGAGGCCAGTGCCGCCGAAGGGGATGGCGGTCAGGAAGCCGCTGTCGATGCCGAGGCGTTCGGCGTGGCCAGCGGGGATGGCGCTGTAGAGCAGCTTGCGGGCTTGATTGAAGATGAATTGGCAGGTCAGGTCAGTGACGGTGGAGGATCGTCCGTCGACCAGGACCATGCCCAAGGACGGCAGACCATGACGGGCACGGTGGCGCTGGTCTGCGACGAACCGCTCGGCGTGTTCACGGCGTAGCACAGTGGGGTCGTGGCCTGCCTCGGGGGCGTCAGTCTGGAGGAAGACGCCCAGTTCGACGGCTGCGCGGCGCATCTGGTCGAAAGGGCCTCTGGTGCGGGGGCACTGCGGGGAACGGAGCAACTCGGCGAGATGGTCCCAGAGCAGGTCGCGCAGCCACCGCTGAGGAACGGCGGTGATGTCGAAGTGGCTCTGCGCACTCTTGAAGCGCCGTCCGAAGTGATCGGTCTCCAGGAAGCCGGCGTCTTTGGTGTCCGAGGGGCTGTAGTAGACGCAGCGCAAGCCGTTGACGACCTCCCAGATCATCTTGCGCACCTCGGAGTTCATCTGCTTACGTGTCAGGCCTGCGTAGCCTTCTTCGTGCAGGTCCATCAGGGACGTGATGCTGCCCCGCCAGCAATTTCTGACGAGATTCCTGATGTCGTTGGTGGTCCATTCTGAGCGCTGTGCGGACTGGGCATGGGTGTGCAGGCCCCACTGGATCTCGGCCCGCAGCAGCGGAGGCAGGCAGTGGAGGTTGACCAGCCCTGGCTGCGTGACCGGCTCCGTAGTCGCGCACCAGGCGCGGAACGCCGCCTCGTTGCCGTAGGTCACCGGGAGCGGCTGGCCGTCCTTGAGGGGTCCCCGCGAGTTTTGCGACCGAGCCGCTCCAGGGCGGTTGTCTATCTTGTAACGGTTCAGGTGCTGGAGGCACAGCCCCAGTGAGGTGCAGGCCAGGAACGGGCACCGTGCCGTGCACAGGCCATAGCCGGGAAGCGGGTGCTGTGTACGGGCCCAGTGCTGCAACCGGTCTGGGTTCATGGCCGCTGCCTCGCCGTACTGCCACCTGGTCTGGTGCTGCAGGCAAAGCCGGGTGGTGGGACTGATCGCCGGACGGTCGGGACAGATCAGGCACCGGCCGTAATCCACTCCCCGCGCGGCAGGCAGGGCGGTAGCCGCGTCCATGAAGGCGCGCTTGGTCTGCCCCGTCTGCTCGGCCTGCTCCCACTCCAGGTTGTGCGTGTTGCACAGGTTGTGGCCGACCCGGCGGATGCGCAGGCAGCCGTCGACGCCGCACTGCCAGGCGTAGACCGGATGCTGAGGCGGAATGAAGATCAGCGGATCGCGGAAGAGCGGGTCGAATGCGGGAGCCTCGATGAGGGCCGTGAGCAGTTCGAGCCGGTCACGGCCGATGCGGGTGGTACCCGTGCGGCCGGGCAGTAGCGTCAGCGGGATCACGGCCGTGTCCCCCACACCTGCTCAAGCGCTGCGGCGAAGGCCGGGTCGTGGACGTCCACGTGACCGTAGACCTGCTCGACGGTCGCCGCCGAGGCCCAGCCTCCAGCATCACGGGCGATCACAGCGTTACCCCGTGCGGCGTCCAGCACCGCAGTGGCGAAGCTGTGCCGGAAAGCGTGCGGGATCACCCGGCCGATCTCCAGTCGGGATGCGGCCCGGCGCAGCATGCCGCGGGCCGCGGCCGTGGTCCACGGCCGGCCCCGGGTGGGGCCGTGCAGGCTGACCAGGAGCATGCCGTGAGTGGTCTGGGCGGGGTACTGGGTGGTGATGTAGTCGAAGTAGGTGTGGATCATCGCCGGACTCACCCGGCGCACCGTCCCGCCGCACACAGTGCCGTCCTGCGATCTCCAGGGGGACTTGGTCTTCACCCGGGCCCGGTTGGCGTTGTCCTCACGGTGACAGATGTGTACGTGCGGTCCCCGGCATTGACCGCACGCGGCCTGCTCGCGAAGGTGCAGGTCGACCAGACGCAGCCCGCACAGCTCGCCGATCCGGAAACCTCCGTCGGCCAGCCACGTGACCAGCATTCGGTCCCGCGCGCACGACACCGTTCCCAGCAGCAGATCCCGGGCGCCTTCCGGCAGCACCTTCGGGTGCCGGCGCATCCGTTCCGACGGAGCCAGAGGGTTCGCGGGCATGCTGTCCAGGACGTGCCCGAGCATCGCCCGACGGCGGTCTGCCCGCGTCGGGAGCCGCGTGACGCGCAGCGCCTCCGCCAGTGACGGGTTCACGCCCCGGATGCCCAGGTGGAGGTAGAAGCCTTTCAGACAGGCCGCGGCGGTCTTCAGTGCGCTATGTCCGTAGGGACGCTTGCCTTCCCGCCACGGCAGACCGAACGGGCCGGGGTAGTCCGCTCCGAGGGCTGCCATGTAGTGCCGCAGGTCCTCAAGCGACACCAACACTGTGTCCAGGCCCGCGAACCGCAGCCACCGCAGATGATCAACCAGCACATACGCGTACGTGCGGTCCGTACCCGCCCGGCAGGTGCGCAGGAATCCGTCCGCCTCCGCCACCACCGAGCAGTCCGTATCCACGACCGTGTAGCAGACCCGCCCGTCCCCGTGGATGATCTCCTGCACCCGCAACTCCCCCACCACCAACCGACCACCCACCCGCGCGCCGCCCTCTCCGAACCGGGGCCGCCCCGTCGGCGGCATCCCAGACCGGAGTCCACACCCCTCCCCCACCCCGGCGGAGCACTCCAGGCGAACGTCACACACACTCAGGGCACAGTTGGTAAAACGGACGAAGCGCACGGCACCGCCGGCGACCTCGGACGACCCTGGGCCGCGATCCACGACAACACCCGGATCCCGGCGGACTTCCGGCTCTACCTCACCGCGACCCCGCGCATCCTGGCCGCGGCCCGGCCGCAGAAGGGCGCCGGCGGCCAGGAGCCGGAGATCGCGAGCATGGCCGACGACCGGGACGGAACCTACGGCGCCTGGCTGGCCGAGCTGGGACTCTCGGAGGCGATCGAGCGGGGCATCCTCGCCGGGTTCGAGATCGACGTCCTGGAGATCCGCGACCCCTCCCCCGTCCTGGGGGAGTCCGAGGAGGCGCAGCGGGGCCGGCGCCTGGCGCTGCTGCAGGCCGCGCTCCTGGAGCACGCCGCGGCGTACAACCTGCGCACGGTCATGACGTTCCACCAGAAGGTGGAGGAGGCGGCCGCGTTCGCGGAGAAGCTGCCGAAGTCCTCGATCGACGCCGAGTTCTACGAGCTGGAGGCCGGCCGCCACGTCCCGCCGGACCGGGTGTGGGCGGCGTGGCTGTGCGGGGACCACCTCGTCACCGAGCGGCGCGAGGTCCTGCGGCAGTTCGCCAACGGCATCGACGCGGACAACCGGCGCGTGCACCGGGCGTTCCTCGCGTCCGTGCGGGTCCTGGGCGAGGGTGTCGACATCACCGGCGAGCGCGGTGTCGAGGCGATCTGCTTCGCCGACACCCGCGGCTCCCAGGTCGAGATCGTGCAGAACATCGGCCGCGCGCTCCGGCTGAACAAGGACGGGTCCACGAAGATCGCCCGGATCATCGTGCCGGTCTTCCTGGAGCCGAACGAGGACCCGACCGACATGGTCGCCAGCGCCAGCTTCCGCCCCCTTGTAGCTGTCCTCCAGGGCCTGCGCAGTCATGACGACCGTCTCGTTGAGCAGCTCGCCTCCCGCGCCCTCACCAGCGGCAAGCGCAAGCTGCACGTCCGGCGTGACGAGGACGGGCAGATCGTCGGCACCGGCGGGGAAGGTGAGAACCAGGAGGACGGAACCGACGCCGCGGCCGAGTCGGCGCTGCTCCACTTCTCCAGCCCGCGCGACGCCGCCACGATCGCCGCGTTCCTGCGCACCCGCGTCTACCGGCCGGAGTCCCTGGTGTGGCTGGAGGGCTACCAGGCCCTGATCCGGTGGCGGGCGGAGAACGAGATCACCAGCGTTCACGCCGTGCCCTACGACGTGGAGGTCGAGGTCGGCGTCACCAAGGCGTTCCCGCTCGGGCGGTGGGTGCACCAGCAGCGCAAGGCGCTGCGGGCCGGGGAGCTGGAGGACCGGCGCAAGACCCTGCTGGACGCCCCGGAGGCCGGAATGGTGTGGGAGCCCGGCGAGGAAGCGTGGGAGGCCAAGCTCGCCGCGCTCCGCTCCTACCGGCGGGCCACCGGACACCTCGCGCCCCGGCAGGACGCCATGTGGGGCGAGGACGACGAGATGGTGCCCGTCGGGCAGTACATGGCCAACCTCCGCAGGAAGGGCGCGAAGAACGGGCTCGGGAAGAACGAGGGCACCGCCACCACCCGGGCCGCACAGCTCGCCGCGATCGACAAGGACTGGAACTGCCCCTGGCCCCTGGACTGGCAACGGCACTACCGCGTCCTGGCCGACCTGGTCGACGCCGACGGGCAACTGCCCGACATCGCACCCGGCGTGCTCATGGACGGCGACGACATCGGCAAGTGGCTCCAGCAGCAGAAACAGCCGACCACCTGGCCGCGGCTCCTGCCCGAACAGCAGGAGCGGCTGACCGCGCTGGGCGTGCAGCCCGACCAGGCGCCCCCTCCCGCCCCCGCGGCCAGTCGCGGGGCGAAGGGGCCGAGCAAGGCACAGCAAGCGTTCCAGCGGGGCCTGGAGGCCCTCACCCAGTGGGTGGAGCGGGAAGGCGCCCACCGGCCGGTCCCCCGCGCCCACGCCGAGGAGATCACGGTCAAGGGCGAGACGGAGCCGGTGACCGTGAAGCTCGGCGTGTGGGTCTCCAACACCAAGAGCCGACGCGACAAGCTCACCTCCGACCAGCTCGCCGCCCTCGCGAAACTGGGCGTCGACTGGGCGTGACACGCCACCTCGCCCGTCGTTGAGCTGGGAGGTCAGCGAAGTGGAGGCCCCGGGACGTCCCCCGGGGCCTTCGTCTTGCCTTCTGGCACCGCACGGCAGTGCAACACGGTGGTGCAGCAGCGGTCCCGGCTGGGCCCCCAGCCCTGTCACCGCAGTTCAGGGGTGCAACACCTCTCACGAGCCTGTGTCGTGTGGCGCAGGGCCCGGCCGGTGTGGCTACCGGGCGGGCCCTACTTGCGTGGGACAACCCGTCATCCGGTCTTCCCATCCGGACTGTCGCACGCGGGGGTGCCTGGGTCGTGCGGGTGTGGCGGGTGGGTGACCCGGCGACCGGTAGGCAACGTCAGCGGGCCCGGCCCCTGCCCGACGTCGAGCATGGGCCCGTATCCCGCCCCACCCTCGTCAGGAGCCCGGGGAGGTTTGCGTCCCGCACCGTTGTTCTGGTCAGCGGCTTGTACCGGCGTCCCGGGCGTCCGGGCGCAGCGGGACCGTCCGGCTGACCGTGCGCAGCCGGCCCGCGTGCGTCGCGGCCGAGGTTCAGGAGCGGCCGGGTCAGGGTGCCGGTGATCGCGCCGATGACCGCTTCGGTGGTGTTCCTGCGGCGGATCCAGCAGGTTGGAATTCAAGGTCGGCATCCGTTCCGTCACTGCAAAGCCTTCCCGCCCCAGCTGCCTACCTTGCGGCGAGCACGGGCGAGCGTCCCCCGGCGCCCGCGCGCCGTCTTCGCCCAGGATCCAGGCGCGTCCGGGGGCAGGTGGGGCAGTCACCTCGGTGTCTGCTTCAGGGGCCGCTGTCGGTGTTACCAGCGCAGGAGCATCACCGCGCCGCTGGCGCCGCTGGCGAGTCCGAAGAGCGCGACCGTGTCCCCCGGGGCCAGTCGGCGGTGGTCGACGGCGTGGGCGAGTTGGAGGGGCAGGGTCGCGGCGGCGGCGTTCCCGGTGTGCGGGAAAGTGGGAACGATCTGCGCGGTGTCGATGCCCATGCGGGTGCGGAAGGCGTCCACGAAGGGCACGGACGGCTGGTGGACGCAGACGAGATCGAGATCGCGGACATCGACGTGCTGATCCTTGAGCCACTGGGCCCCCTGAACGTCGAGGTCGACGAAGGAGCCCAGCAGGGCCTCGGAGTCGACGTGCAGACCCTGAGGGTGGTCGGGGGCATGGTGGGGGTCGTAGAGGGTGGCGGCGGGCCATCCCACGGAGTTGGCGAGGAACACCGAGCCGGTGATGCCGGGCACGGGTGAGGGCTCCACCAGAAGGGCGGCACCCAGGTCGGCGCCGGTCAGGGAGGTCAGTCCGGTGCGCAGTTGATCGCGAGTGAGGTTCCAGCGGGAGAGGCGGGTGAGGGTTTCCCCGCAGGTGATCAGGACGCGGCGGTGCTGGCCGGTGCGGATGAGGGCGTCGGCGACCTGGAGGGCGTTGATGACGCCGTTGCAGGCGTTGCCGATGTCGAAGGCCGGGCAGGTCATGCCCGTCTTCGCCGCGACGATGTGGGCGTTGGCGGGTTCGCGGACGTCGGCGCTCACGGCGGCGAACAGCAGCAGGTCGATGTCGGCCGGTGAGAGGCGGGCGGTGTGTAAGAGGCGGGCGGCGGCCCGGGCGGCGAGGTCGGAGGGCAGATCGCCGGGATCGGCGACGGTGCGCTGGTGCAGGCCGAAGGTGCGCTGCAGAAGGCCGGCGGGGAGTTTGAGGGCCGGGCTGTGGCGGTGCAGGAGTTGTTCGATCTCGGTGACGTGCTGGCGTCGGGTGGGCAGATGGACTGCGGTGTGGGTGATGCGGCTGTGGGTGCTCACGCCGTCTCCTTAACGGGCCCGGACCTTTCGCCGGGTCGCTGGCCTGGTGGCCGGGCTGCCGCTGCGGGGGTGCGGGGCAGGCCGGTGACCGCGTGCTTGATGCGGTCGGTGAGGCTCAGCGGCAGCATCGTGTGGAGGGGGACGAGGAAGCGGGCTTCCCGGCCGACGACGTAGCGGGGACGCGGCCAGCGGGCCGTCAGGCACCTCTGGACGGTGCGTGCCACCGGTTCGGGGCCGGGTACTCGGCGGTCCACGGCGGTGAACAGGCGCGTGGTGCTCTCGTATCCGGGGTTCGCCGGATCGCGGAGGGTGTCGAGGTCGGTCAGGGCGCGGCCGAGCATGGGGGTGGCGAACGCGCCGGGTTCCACCAGGCTGACGCGGACGCCGAGGTGGGCGGCCTCTACGCGCAGGCAGTGGGTGAGGGCCGAGAGGGCGTGCTTGCCGGCGCTGTACCAGGCGCCCATCGGCCAGGGGACCCGGCCCAGGCCCGAGGAGATGTTGACGATCCGGCCGCCGCCGCAGGCGGCCATCGCCGGCAGGACGAGCCGGCACAGCCGAGCCGGACCCAGCAGATTCACCTCCAGCAGGCGACGGGCGTGCTCGTCGTCCACGTCGGCGACCGCGCCTGCCTGCGGGATGCCGGCATTGTTGACCAGCGCCCACGGCCCGCCACCCGTCATCTCGGCGCACTCCTGCAGCGCCTGGCGGCAGGATGCCTCGCACGCAACGTCCAGCTGAACGGTGCGCACGGCAAGGCCCCGCCCGGCGGCATCCGCCACGAGGCTGCGGGCCTTTCCCGTATCGCGTGCTCCGGCAATCACGTCCCAGCCCGCGCTAGCGAGACGGAACACAATCACCCGGCCGAAACCTCCCGTCGCCCCCGTCACCAGCACACTCCGCCCGCCCGACGGCATCACCAACGCCCCCACGCCCTTCCCAGTCCAACAAGCAATGCCGCGGCCGGCCGGCCGCGCCCCTCACGCGGACAACGACGAGGCCCCGGCAAGGTAGTGGCCCCGCGGCCGCGGCGGGTACTCCCGGTCCGGCAGCTCGGCCACCCCGAACAGCTACGATCCGCTCGAACTCCGACAGCTCCCCTGGCTGCCCTCCCTCGTCGTCGAAGGCCCGGTCAGCCCGCCCATGAGACGACCAGCTGACCAACTGCGCGCCAGCGCTGACCGGGGGCTCGGATCGCCAGGCCACCCTGTTCGACGAGTGCGTGCGGGTGAGGCCTGTGTGGGGGAAACGGTTTTGTGTTTCTTGGGCGGGGTTGGGTGGGCAGGGTGTGGTTCGGCGTGCTTCCGGTCGGATGGCGGAGGGGGTTGGCGTGGCAGGCGCTCAGGAGGTTCAGCGGGCTGCGGGGGGCCTGCCGTGGCTGGGCCACGTGATCCAGTTGATGCGTGACCCCCTCGCCTTCCTGGCACTCCAGCGGGGAGGGGCGGCGGTGGTGAGGCTGCAGCTCGCGGGGCGCCGGGTGCATCTGGTCAACGGCGGGGATGCGGCCCGTCAGGTCTTGGTGTCGTCGGTGTTCGACAAGGGCGGTCCGTTCATGGACACGGCGCGGTTCCTGGTCGGCAACGGGGTGATTACCTGTAGCAATGCTGATCACCGGCGTCAGCAGCCGGTGATGCGTCCCGCGTTCGGCCGTGACCAGGTGGCCCGCTATGCCCCGGTGATGGGCGAGTGCGTCACGCAGGCGCTCGGGGGGTGGCGTGAGGGTGAGCGGCTTGATGTGGAGGCGAGCATGTACGCGTTGGCGGCCCGGGTGGTGGCGCGCACGCTCATCGCGGCCCCGGCCGGACGTGAGGCGGCCGATGTCATGGCCGGTGCACTGCCGGTGCTGCTGGAGGGCATGTTCCGTCGGATGCTGGTTCCCTGGCCGCTGCTGCACCGTCTCCCCTCGCCGGCCAACCGCCGTTTCGATCGGGCGCAGGCCCGTCTGGGGAGGGCGGTTGAGGACGTGATCGGGCAGTACCGGTCCGGTCAGGCACCGGGGGACGACCTGCTGTCCCTGGTGATGGCCGCCGTCGATGACGACGGCCGCCCGTTGGATGACGCGGAGGTACGTGATCAGATTCTGTCGGTGCTGGCGGCGGGCGTGGAGACCACCGCCTCCCTGCTCGCCTGGACCCTCCACGCCCTGGCCGACCACCCGGCGGTGGAGCGCCGGCTGTGGGGCGAGCTGGACCGCGAGCTCGCCGGACGCGAGCCCGCCTTCGCCGACATCGAGCGTCTGCCCTACACCCGGCAGGTCCTCATCGAAGTGCTGCGACTGTGGCCACCCACGTGGATGCTCAGCCGCATCACCCTTGAACAGACCGTGCTCGCCGGGTTCACCGTTCCCGCGGACGCGGATGTGATCGTGTCCCCCTACTCCCTGCAACGCAATCCCCGTGTCTTCCCCGACCCGGATGTCTTTGATCCGGACCGGTGGCTTCCCGAACGCGTCACCGTGGCGCAGCGGCAGGCGTTCACGGCCTTCGGCGGCGGGCGCCGCAAGTGCTTGGGCGAGCACTACGGCATGACCGAGGCCGTCCTCGCCCTTGCCGCAATCAGCAGCCGCTGGCAACTACGCAAGGCCACTGCCACGCCACTGCGGGCCCTGCCCCGTTTCCTTCTCACCCCCAAGGCCGGCCCTCTCATCGCGACCCGCCGCACGACACCAACCGACACGCCCGCGACAGACGTGGGACACCGGCGATGAGAGCCCCCGGCCACGCCGAAGACGAAACCCGCGTCCCGGACCCGGTCCCTGCGGGCGGCATTGCGGAATCACCCGAGGAGCACCCTTACTTCCGGATGCCAGCTTTCCCCCGGTTCATGCCCGCCCGGCGCCGCCCCGGCCTTGAAGCACTGGAGCAGCGCTGCGCGGCCCGCCTCGCCGGGCTCCTGGGCGGCGCCTTCACCTGCCGGGAGGAGCTGGAGGCGTTCTTGGAGCACCGCACCAGCCTGTGGAACCTGCTCACCTACGCCCACGCCCGCGACGACCGCATCGAACTGATCTGTGCCTGGATCGACGTCCTGTTCGTTATCGACGACGAGCTCGCCCACGCGCCACCCTCCCGGATCCGGCAGTCGGGCATCCACGAACTACCTGCCGTCATCGACGGCAGACCACCCGCCGTTGACACCGCCTACACCCGCGCCTTCGAGCAGCTGCGCGAGCAGACCGTGCCCCACACGCCCGAACGGGTTTGGCAACGCTACGCACGCACCCTGCACGAGTTCTTGAACGCCTGCCACACCGAGCGCGATCTCGTCCAAGGCCGCGCGGTAATGGACCTGCCCACCTACGAGAAACACCGCCACAGCTCGATCGGGGAGTGCTGCTTCCCCCTCCTCGAATTCGGTCTCGGCATCGACCTGACCGAACCCCTGGAGAAACTGCCCGAACTGCAGCGTCTCAACACGCTGGCCGCACGCCACTGGATCGGCGTCAACGACGTCTTCTCCTACCGCAAAGAGCTCTACAGCGGCGACACCATGAACGAAATCCAGCTCGCACTCGCCGACAACGGCGGCAACCTCCAAGCGGCCGTCGACCGCATCGCAGCGACCGTCCACCGCGTGGAGGCCGAATTCGACCACCTCACCGCGACGCTCCGCTCCGGCTTGGCAGGCCAGGACAGCACACTCAGCGCCTACCTCGACGCGCTGGAAGCCATGATCGCCGGAAACCTCGAATGGTCCTACCTCACCCCCCGCTACAACGGCCGCGGCCACACCTGGAACGGCCTGACGGACGCCACCGTCATCCTCACCCCCGAGCGCACCGTGTACCTGCCCCACGCCCACACCCCCGCCCTGGACACGAGGCGACCGGCGCACCCCCGGCCAGCCGACCAAAGCCCGTAGCAGACATAGTCGGCAACGCCGGGCATGATCTTCACCGTTGCGACGGCTGCCACCACGAGGCGGGGGCGCAGTCCGATCAGGTGTTGTCGGGGGTCCAGGTGAACTTCACGGCTCCATCGTGTCCGGGCGTGCCGTTCACGCCCGCCGCGCCGTCGCCGCCAGGCCTTCCGTCTGATGGAACGGCCGAGCCAACGTAGACCCCTCCGTAGCCGCGCTCCCCTCCGGTGCCGCCGTCCCCTCCGGTGCCGCCTTGTCCGTAGACGGGGGTGTCGGTCGAGTCCGTGTCCTTCCCGGCGGCGCCTGCGGTACCGCCGTGATTGTCCTGGGCGCTTGCACCGGCGCTACCCGGGGACTTGACCAGGGGCCAGACGTCTTCGCAGTGGAGCTCGCTGGTCTGGATGTTCCCACCCGTGCCGCCCTTGCCGCCAGCGGGAGTGGTGCCGTTGGCTCCGGCGGGTGTCACCGCCTCCTCGCCGTACGCCCCGCCCTTGCCCGCGGTGGCCAGGCCGGGGTCGGCCTTGCCGCCGTCGGCTCCATAGGCCCTGGCGCGGATGTTCGCGTTCCCGAGGCTGTCGGTCGTCCAGACCAGGGTGTTCTGCCCGCCGCCCCCGTTGCCCGCGTACGGGGTTCCCGGCCCCGTCCCGTTGGTCCCGTTGCGCGCGGTCCGGGGGCGGCCCGCGCCACCGTCGCCGCCCTTGCCCGGGGTGCTTCCCGCCGCCCCGCTGTGGCCACCGCCACCCACCCGAATCGTGACGAGCCGGCCCTTGGACACATACATCTGACACTTCACGTATCCGCCGCCGGCACCGCCGCCGCCCCCACCCCCCTGGCCCCCGCTACCGCCGTGCCCACCCCTGCCATATTGGACACCGCCGCCTCCACCACCGCCGGCCCCCGCACCACCGCCTGCGCCTCCGCCTCCACCGCCCCACACCTCGAGGGTCACCCACTCCGACACAGGCGCCGTCCACGTGTGATCACCGCGCTTGTCGAACACCACGCTCGCCACCGCAGCCTCAGCGTGGGCCAACGGCGAAACACAGGCCAGCGCGAGCGTCAGCGCCGTCCCAGCAATCACAGCCGTTCGTCGTGAAACCGTCATCAACTCTCCTGAAACCGAGGAACACCGCGCCTTGCGGCGCATATCCATCACGCCTCGCTAACGAGCGTGGCCGAGAGTTGTGACTGCGTAGGAGTTGGCCGCAGCGGCGCTCGGCTCTGTTGGCAGCCTGCGGCCTGGGACGTGCAAGCGATTTCCCGCCATCCAGCCACGGGAACTCGCCATTCACGGTCGGGGCCGTTGGGGCGGTCCGGGCCCTCGCGGATGATCTCGACGATGAGTCGCGGCAGCGGCAGTGACCGGGTGGTCTGCGGGAACTGGTCGAGGCTCAGTGTTCGAGATCTCGGCGAAGGAGTGCAGCATGCCCCAGCAGGTGGAATTCGCCATCCCCATCCGCTCCTGGACGGCATCGGAGCTGGAGGGAGCCCGCAAGCGCAACCTTCGCTGGGCGCGCCGGATGGGTTTGGTGAGCAGTGACGAGGCCGAGCGTCGCTATCTGTTCTCCCAGGTGGCTGATGTCGCCGCCTATTCCTACCCGGACGCGGAAGGCGAGGACCTCGATCTCGCCTTCGACGTCAACGGCTGGTTCTTCCTCTTCGACGACCAGTTCGACGTGCCTCTGGGGCAGTGGCCGCCGGCCGCGGCCGTCTGCGAGGAGCTGATCGATCTGCTGCACCGCCCTCCAGGGACCCCGCCCCCTGTCTCCTCTCCGCTCGCCGACGCGTTTGCCGACGTGTGGCAGCGCATGGCCCACGGCATGTCACGCCGCTGGCAGGAGCGCACGGCGCAGCACTGGATGGAGTACCTGACCGCGAATCTCACCGAGGCTGTCGACCGTCGGGCCGGCATGGTCCCCGACAGCGAGGAGTGGATGCGCCTGCGCCGCAAGGTGATAGGCGTCAGGCCCTCGATCGACGTGTGCGAGCGGGTCGGGCACTTCGAGGTTCCCGCCCCCGTCGTCCACAGCACGGCCCTGGAGTCCGCCCGGGAGATCGTCACCGACGTGATCATCCTGATCAACGAGGTCTACTCCCTGGAAAACGACGAGGCACGCGACGCCCCCAACCTGGTCCGCTGCCTCATGCACGAGCGGGGCCACACGAGACCGGAGGCAATCAACGAACTCCGCGATCGCGCCGATGCGCAGGTAGTGCGGTTGGCAGACGTCCGACGCCAGATCACGTCCCTGGGCCAAAGCCTCGGACTCCCTGACCTCGCACGAGAGGCCACCGGCCGGTACATCGACGCGATCTCCGCCTACATGCGCGGCATCTACGACTGGCACCGGCTCGCCGGGCGCTACACAGCCCAGGTCGCGCAGCTGGCATCCCCCGCCATGACCGGCTACCTCAACGTCGCGGACCTCGCCACCAGCGCCGGCCGTCCGGCGCCAGACCGCCGATAGGCCAGAACCCCACCCGTGTCTTCAGCCCCATCTGCTCACCGCCCCGGAAGCGAGCACCGCTGTGGCCAACCATGATGCTCAGTGGCCAAGTAGCGGGTTCTGACCGCTCTTCCGGAAGCTGTTGGCGATCTTGTGGGGCGCGGACGATGCGCAGCTAGGTGGCTCCCCGCCTCCTCCAACGGCCACGGCTTCGCCTACTGGACCGTCCTCACCCTGATCGTCGCCCCCACCCTCGGTGCCTTCTGCGTGACTCCCTACGCCCTCGTCCGCGGCACCGTCGGACGCCGCTGACCCTCCATCCGGAGCCTCGCCAGCGCCCGCCTTCGACGGCTCCTGGTTCGGCGCACCCCACCGACCGGCGAACCCCTCCAAGGCCCGGCGCTGCTGTTCCTCGCGGGCGATCTGCTGCGCGAGGACGTCGCGGTCGATGTACGGGTCGACGGCGGCGAGGACCAGGCGTTGGAGTTCGTCCGGCTCCAGCGCCTCCACCTCCCACTGGACCGGGCGCTCGATGTCGAAGCCGTAGCGGCGGGCGAAGGCTGGCCACCTCGGGTCGCCGCGCTTGCCCTCGGTCGCCGGGAGCCCGTACGCGCGCATCTGCTCGTAGGTGAGGAGCACCCGGGTCACCGAGCTCCAGCAGCCCGTGCGCTCTACCCAGTCCCGCTCGATGTCCTCGCCAGGCAGTCGAAGTCGCCGACGTTTCTCTGGGGCTTCCAGAGTGTGCGGGTGGAGTATTAGCAGCTCAGGAGCAGTCTTGGGCACTGGAGCGGATGCTACAGGTGTCGTGCACAGAGCTCATCGGGTTGCTCGTCCCCTGCCAGGATCACCCCGTTGACGACGGCAACAACGAGTAGCGAGAGGTTTTCCGGAAGTGATACTCCTCGCCGCCTCCGAAGGGGATCATGTCGTTATGACCAACGCAGACGGTGCGAACGTGCAGCCAACGTCCTTGACGATCTCAGCAGAGAGCCTGGCCGATGCCGGCCTGCAGTCGCAGGTGCGGTCGTGGATCGGCGACGGCCCCAATGAGGCGATTACCGCCGACCAGATCGTTGCGGTTGTCGGTGCAGACCAGCTCGCCCAGGCCGCCGAGAGTCTGCGAAGGGAGCCCGACGACCTGGCCGCTGACCTCGCCGCCCGACTCCCCGGACTCGCCGACGCCGCCGCGCCTGACGGCCAGACCGCTTCCGCCGCCGGAGGCGGGTTCCCCGGTTTCCTGGTCCGCTGGGCCCCGGTCCCCATCCAAGACCTCACCTCGGACCTGACGCTCTCTGCCCAGATTGCGCCGACCAGCGGCCTGACTCTAAACAACGAGGTAGCGATCGACGGCTCGGTGACCCTCACCGTCAAGTACCTCTAAGCGATTCCGGCAACTCGGCAAATCAACACCACAGCACCGGCCGAGCCGTCCCGCAGGGCAGCCAGCCGGTGCGCACCGCAGTGGACTCCACCCGATGAAGTCCACTGCGGGAGTGGCGTCCACTGGGTGGAGTCCACTCAGTGGGGTCCACCGGGTGGGCTCCACCCGGTGTCGGCATCGGGCGGTCCACTCGGTGGACGGTGCCCGGGGATCGTCACCACAGCCAGGAGTTGGAGTGCCGCGTCCGGGATAGGGCGCCGGCATCGCGGCGGGCCGCGGTGTGGACGATCGCGATATTCCCCAGGGGTAAGTTCACGTAATTCCCCAGGTCCTGGCTTGAGCCGGCTAGGTTGCGCCGGGGATCCCCAGAGCGACCAAGAGGGCTGAGGAGAGCTCTTCCGCGAACAGGGCCGACCCGGTAAGCGTCTGCCGGATAGCTTCCTCATCTGGCGTCAGCCCAGCAGCCTCCGCCCAGGTGAGCGCGCCGGCCATGGCGGGTTCGATCGGGAAATGCTCCAGGGGTATTTCGTAGCTCTCCGCCATGTCGCGGTTGAGCAGACCCTCCCAGGAGCTGCCGTCCGGTGTGGCCGCCTCGATGAACCCCACGTCACTGTCGAGGAAGGAGACCATGACGGCTGGTGTCCCCGTTCGCTGGACGAGGTTCGCAAGGCTGCGCCGTCCGGCGTCGGCGAAGTCCGTGACCTGCCAGCCCTCCGCCAACGCCTCCGTGTCGTCGATGCCCGTGAACCCGGCTGCCCGCATGAGCTGCTGCAGTTCCCCCGTGGACCGGGTCGTCAATGATCCGCCTGAATTTCCCATGGTCCGCAAGTTAGCCGATGCCTCTGACAAGCCAACTCGTGCCGTGGTGACGTCGCCATGGGAAGCCGGGACGGCGGACCCTAGTGCGCCTTGTCGGTCGTGTTCCTGGGCCGCTTGTTCGGACGGTAGCTGGGCCCGTTCATGATCACCTGGTGGCTGGTGTTGATGAGCCGGTCCAGGAGCGACTCGGCGACGACAGGGTTGGGAAAGAGGGGATACCAGTCGACCGCCTTGCGCTCCTCTTCGTTTGCGGTTGGCGATCTGGTCGGACGGCTCAGGGATGACGGTCCTGATTCCGCGTCGCCGGAGGTAAGCACGGATTGCTCGGGAGGAGTAGGCGCGATCCGCGCTCACCTGGTCCGGGCGGCAGCGGGCCCGGCCGGGGCCGATGCGGGGCACGCTGATGCGCCGCATGAGGGCTTCGAAGAACAGCGAGTCGTGCCGGTGTCCTGCGGAGAGCAAGAAGGCGAGCGGGCGGCATCGACTGTCGGAGGCGAGGTGGAGCTTGGTGGTGAGGCCACCGCGTGAACGCCCCAGAGCGTGATCGGACGGCTCGTCGAAGATGGCCGCCAGCTGTGTGGCTCCGGAGGCGTGCTGGTGGGCTCGCACGATGGTGGAGTCGACGCTGACCAGCCACCCGATGTCCTGCGCTGCATCGGCGTGGGCTTGGAGCCGCGCCAGGAGTCGCTTCCACGTGGCGTCGCGTGCCCAGCGGCGAAATCGGTTGTAGACGGTCTGCCACGGGCCGAACCGCTCGGGGAGATCACGCCAAGGGGCTCCGGTGCGGTACTTCCACCCCACCGCCTCGATCACTGTCCGGTGATCACGCCACCGGCCCCCTCGCACGGGGTGGGGTGGGAGGAGATCCTCGATCTGCTCCCACGCCACGCCTGTCAGTACACAGTGCCGTTCCATGCCGGGACAACGACGGCGTGCTACCCGGGAGGAAGGGCCTACCTAGCCAACCGTCGTCAGCCGATATAGCCCCAGTCGATGACAAAGTAGAAGGCATCGGCGCTGCCAGGGTCGTCGAACTCAAACAGAGCCACGTGGTGCCCCACGGGCCGCGCCGGCAGGTTGAAACTGAACTCAAACGGGGTGGGGGCGACCAGGCCGTTGGGGATCGGCTTGTTCGCTTCCTGGTAGGGGGCCGCAGGGTAGCTGCGCAGGTAGACCGGGTTGAGCAGGTCGAAGCTCGCCCGTGACAGCGGCTGCTTGCGGTCCCAGTTCGCCTTGGTCAGGTATGCGACGACTCGGCGTACCTTGACCTGTTCATCGAACGCCAGCGAGACGGTGACCGAATCGCCACTCCGAACCGGGTGGGTGCTCCACTCGTTCCCGAACTCGTCCCTGACCCCGTCCAGCTTGAACGCATAGGGGTTGCCGGCGCTGGCGATCTGCCCGTCCCGCGGCGGCAGCCGATTAACGATGTCGCTGCGGACATCGGGGTCCGAAACGCCTCCTTCCGTCGCCCTGATGAACTTGCCGCCCCTCACAGCGGCCTGATTCGCCATGAGGTACTTCACCTGACGCGACTCAGGAGACATGTACTTCAGTCCTGCCATGTCGTGCTCCCCTCGGCCAAGACGATCTTCCAGAGGGGAGCCTTCCATCACGGGTCGCCCAACATGTCGGTATCAGCGGTTTTGGCTGGAAGCGATCCATCTATGCCCTGCACAGAAGATCCACGAGACGCGGCCTAGCCCGGAGCAGCGGCCGGGGTGGTGGCGGCCCCGATCCACCGCCGAAGAGCGGCCGGGCCTGTTCGCCTGCGCAATTTGCCAACGAGTGCTTGAAAGGGCGCGTATTGTTTTCTCCCCTGGCGGATTGACTCGCAATCGCCAATGCAGCAGATGTCGCAGATGTTGAAATTGCAATGCCTGAATGCGCAACAACCCTGACGTGCGCCAGAATTGCCCGGAACCTTCGCCAGTCGTATCGTAATCATGTAGGTGATCCTGGGGCCTCTTGGAGTCACTCCGCAGTAAGCGAGTGAAGGGCACAGCGTGACTCAGAGCCTCGACTTTGGCTAACGACGACATCCGACGTCATCTGTCTGAAAATCAATAGCGGATGACGAAGGAGGAGGAAGAGGAGGAGGGAGCCATGTCACTGCAGGTGCATTTCGCAATACTTCACTGCTACGAGCAAGAAGATACGTTCGGTAACGACACGCCTATCATCAGGTGGAATGGGCAAGAGACCTGGCGCGGTGAACTCGGGTCGGGTGACGAGACGGACACGAATCACTTCGTGCTCTTCGGCGGCAGTGACCCGGGAATCGTCTCGCTGACTGAGGCGGACTGGCCGGACGCAGACGACCATCTCGGCGCCCATGCAATTAGAATGGACGAAGCAGGCGAGGATTGGCACCGGGCGTTCTTCGAATCCGACGAGGCCAAATACCACCTGGACTACCAAGTCTTCAACGGATAAGGGGCGGCTTTGCAGACTAGGCAAGCGGTCGCTCCCGATGGAACTTCCGCGCGGGGCCGGGGTTGCAGCCTCGCGCCACACGATCAACCCTAGAGAACCCCTTGTGCCCGACCTGTCGCGCCGACCGCGCGGCCCAGTACGGCGAGCGCTGAGCCATGACCGTCCTGCCCCCGGACGCGGCCCGCCTCGGGACCCTGGTCACCTACCTGCGCGCCGAGCTAGGACGCGCCGAGCAGGCCCTGGCCATCCCCGAGCGGGCCAACACGCTCGCCGCGCAGCGGGACGGTCCGGCCCACCGCGCGCAGTCGGCCCACATCGTCATATCGGCCCAGGACAAGGAGCTGCGGGCGCGCCAGGGTGCCCGTGATGGCCCCGATGACCGCCTCGGTGGTGTCCCGTCTTCTGATCTTGGTCCTTCTCTGCACTATGTGTCTCGGCGGGGTTCAGCCAGCTCGTGCCTGATGCGCCAGTCTCCGGCTTCAGCTGCGAGCTGGGCGAACCGCTCGGCGCTCGCGCGGTCACCGGCCGCCGCCCGGAGGCGGGCGAGCGCAGCGTAGCCGTTCGACCTCCCCATCTCGGCTGCGAGCCGCGCGACTTCTTCCGCGCCCTGTCGATCGCCGGCCCGCTCCTTCAGTGACGTCAGCGCCGACCAGGCACGTCGTGCGCCTGCCCGGGCTGCCAGAAAGTGGAGCCGCTCGGCGCCCTCCGTGTCACCAGCTCTTTCGAGCACTACAGCCAGCCTGTAGAGGGGGAGGTGGTCTCCTGCCCGGGCGGCGAAGCGAGCCAGGCGCTCCGCACCTTGCAGATTCCCGGCCCGTGTCTGGGACTCCGCCATCTCTCGCAGTGTGTCTCGGTATCCGGAGGCTGCCGCGAGTCGGGCCAGGCGCACTGCGCTCTCCTGGCCTCCGGCGCGCTCCCGCATCCACGCCAGCATGGCGTAGGCCGAGGGGTCCTCGGCCTCGGCGGCGAGCAGGGCCATGTGTTCAGCACCCCGGTGGTCACCGGCTCGTTCGCGTGTCTCGGCCAAAGCGGCATACACGCCCGGCTCGCCTGCCTCGGCCGCCTGGCGGGCGAGCTGCTCCGCGGTTTCGTGCAGGGCCATCTTCTGTGCCTCTCGGCACAACCGCGCCAGGTATCTGGCGTCCAGGGCGTATCGGGCAGCGGCGGCCCAGAAGGTGGGCGGGGGGATGGCCTCATCGCGGGTGGCGCGACCGTGGGCGTCCAGGTAGTCGGCGAGGCGGGAAAGGCCGGGCAGGGCGCCCATTCCGTCAGGCCGGGGCAGCGGTTCGAGGGCTGCGGCGACATGCTGCACGCGGGTGCGGGCGGTGACAAGGGCGGTTTCGAACCAGTCCGGTCCGGCAGCGGTGCGCTCGTCGTCCGACAGGTAGCCGGGGGCGGCGGCGCGCAGGAAGCCGTCCGGCAGCGGGGCGGTCCAGCCCAGGCGGCAGGCATCCATGGCCGCAGTGACCAAGGCGCCCGTGTAGCAGGCGGGTGGTTCGTGTGCCGCTGCGTAGCGGTCGGCCAGTTGCACACCGGCTGCGAGGGTCTGGGTGATCTTCCCGTCGCGGGAGGTCTGTCTGGCCACCGCGAGCGCCGGGGCATCGCCCAGTGCCTCCAGGCGACGCAGGTCCTCCGGCCCGAACTCGGGCGGGACGCGTACGGCGACGGCGGCGTGGCGCAGCAGAGCTCGCGCGTACCGGTGCAGGTCCCTACCGCCGGGAGCCGCGTCATCCGAGGCCCTGATGAGCTCGGCGTACCAGGTGTCCCACATGGTGGCGATGACTATGGCCGGGCCGGGGCGCGAGAGATGCGAGCACAGGAGAGCAGCCAGTTCTTCACCCTTGTGCCCGGAAAGGAAATGATGGGCGTCGTCGAGCCACAGCATGGTCCGCGGAGCGGAAGGGGTGTTGGCCAGTATCTCCAGGACGCCGTCCGGGGTGCGGGGGCGGACCAGATCCCAGTCTGCCAGGCCATCGACGGCGCTGAGCGCTTCGTAGGCGGATCGGGTCTTGCCGGTGCAGGAGCCTCCGCGCACTACGATCAGCACCGATTCTTCACCTGTAGTGGCGCGGTGCAGGCTCTTGTGAACGTTCTCGTTATTCCCCAGGGGTAAGTTCACGTAATTCCCCAGGCCCTGGCCCCGGCCGGGGGTTACGTTGGCCAGCGTGAACTTGCTGGGGTGGAGCTATCGGTATGTGGGACCGCCTGATCTGCGGGGCCTTGTCCGGCCGGAGGCTGAGGGCCGAAGCATCCACTCGGCATCGGACTTCGCCGACTGGGCTTCGTCTCTGGCGGCGGTGGAGTTGGCCGAGCCTTTCACGTTCGTCATCGACTCGGCGGGTGTGCTGCGGCTCGCGCCGCGCCGGAGCGAGCACGTGGTGTGTGCTGGCGGCGGCCCCGTGCTCGGTGCCGGGGAAATGAGCTTCCGCGAAGAGTCCGGGCAGTGGGTGGTCGGTGAGGTGAGTAACCAGTCGACCGGATTCTGCCCGGACATCAGTTCGTGGTCGGCCGTCGCAGAAGCTCTGGACTCGGCCGGGATCGAACACCCTCCAGGCTTCACCCACGAGGTGGTGTTCCGGCGCTGTCCCGCTTGTAGCCAGCTGAACATTGTTCGAGAGGAGGACTTCGTCTGCGTCTTCTGTGACGAGGACCTGCCGCGGGAATGGAACGTGGACTGGGCTGGGCGTTAGCGGACCGGGGGCTTGTCGGGCTTGTCGGTGGGGTTCTTGGGCCGTTTGTTCGGGCGGTAGCTGGGGCCGTTCATGATGACCTGATGGCTGGTGTTGATCAGCCGGTCCAGCAGCGACTCGGCGACGACCGGGTTCGGGAAGAGCGGATACCAGTCGCTGGGAGCCCGGTTGCTGGTGATGATCAGGGACCGGCCCTGCCGCTCACTGACCAGTTCATAGAGGTCATCGGCCTGGGACGCTCCGAGCTGGCGCATGGCGAAGTCGTCGAGGATCAGCACGTCGGGCCGTACCAGTTCACGGATCCGCTTGTCCCAGGTGCGGTCCGCATGGCCGCCGGCGAGGTACGCGAGGATCCGGCTGGTCTTGGCGAACCGGACGTGGGCGCCCTGGCGGACCGCGAGGTGACCGAGGGCCTGTGCGACGTGTGTCTTTTCCGACCCCGACCAGGCCGAAGAGGATGACCGACTCGCCCGAGTGGAGCCAGCGCAGGGCCCCGAGGTCGCGGATCTGGGCGGCTGGCCGTTTCGAGGAGGCGGTGAAGTCGAACTCCTCCAGGGTGACCTGCTGCTCGAATTTCGCCCGACTCAGGCGTCGTTGGAAGGCGACGGTCTCGCGGCGGGTGATCTCGTCCTGGCAAAGGACCTGCAGGAAGTCCAGGTGCCCGAGCTCGCCGCCGTGGGCCTGGGCCAGGCGGGCATCGAGGGTTTCCAGCATCCCCGAGAGCCGCAGCGACTTCAGCGACTCACGCAGGGCAGAATCCATCACGCTCATCAGATGCTTCCCTCAACTTCGCCGTGGACCTGGTCGTCGTGGAGCCCATCCGCCGTCTCGAACGGGGCGACGGAGGCGAACAGCCGCTGGGGCCCGTGGAGGAAGGCCGCGGCGCCCGCGTCTCCGCTCGATTCGGGCTCCGGATCGGTCTCGGTGCCGGCGATCAGGATGCCCTTGATGGTCCGGTAGGACGGGTCTCCGACCGTGATGGCCCTCGCGCAGGCGGCCTCCAGCCTCGCGTCGCCGTACTTCTTCTTCAGGCCGAGGATTCCTTGGGCGGCGCGGAGCCGGTAGAGAGCGTTGACCTCCAGCAGTTGGTCGACGACGGTCCGGCAGGCGTCCCCGACGTCGGATGCCTGGGTCCGGCACCAGATCGGCGTGCGCATCTGGAAGGCGATCTTCTCCGGCGGGTAGTCAGTCCTGTCGGTTCGTTTTCCCTGGTCAAGGGCCACGTGGGTCTTGACCAGGTCGCCGTCGAGGAAGACCTGCACCATCGTGGCGGTCGAGCGGACGTCGACCCGTCGGCCGATCAGTTTCCAGGGCACCGAGTAGAGAGTGCGGCCGACCTCGATGTGGATGTCCGGCCCGACCAACGCCGTTGACCAGCGGGCCAGCACGAACGGGGTGGGCGGCAGCGGCAGCAAGGTCTCGGCTTCGACGGCCTCGAACACCGCCATCGGGGCGGCTCCCTGCAAGGGCCGGCACTGCCGTCGGCCCGCCACCTTCTGGCTCCAGCTCACAGCCTCGGCCTGCATGTGCTCGATCGAGGTGAACTCCCGCCCCCGCCAGAACGAGTCCCGGATGTAGGGCATCGGCCGCTCGACCCGCGGCTTGTCCTTCGGCCGGGCAGCACGGGCCGGATCCACCAAGGCGCCGTAGTGGGTGGCGAGCTCGGCATACGCCTTGTTGATCTTCGGGTCGTAGAGATCGGGCTTGTCGACCCCGGTCCGCAGGTTGTCCGGCACCAGCCGGCGCGGGACGCCCCCGAAGTAGCGGAAGGCGGCGACGTGGGCCTCGGTCCAGGCGTGCTGGTGCAGGTAGAGGACCGGGCGGACGAACATGTGCCGCGAGCACGGCAGCACCATCACGAAGGCCCAGATCCGGTGCCGCTTACCGGTCTTCGGATTGGTCCACTGGCCCAGGTGGCCGTAGTCGATCTGAGCCTCCGAGCCCGGCTCGACGTCATCGCGCAAGACCGTGACCTGCGACCTTGCCGTCTCATCGGGCAGCGTGGCGTGCACCCAGCGGCGGAACGAGGAGATCGACACGTCCAGCTTGTGCTCGTCCCGGAGCCGCTGGTGGATCGTGGAGACGGTCACCGTCCCCAGCAGGTTCTTGATGTAGTCGCGGTGCTGGTCGATGTCGGGCCAGGTGATCTGCCGCAGTCGCCGGTCGGCGAGTTTGGGGAACCAGCTCTTGATCAGCTTGGCCCAGTCGGCCTCCCGCATCGGCGGCCCACCGGGCGTGATCCCGGACGCCTCCGCGGGCTCCAGGTACTTCCTGATCGTCTTGCGGTCCACCCCCAACGACGCAGCCAGCTCGCTCTTCGAGCGGCCCGCGTACCAGTGGACGTAGATCTCGGTGATGTCGACCACGACGAACGTTCTCCTTGCCATCCGGGCTGACCATCGGCCTTCCGAACCACAGGCCCAGGGCCGCCCACACGCCTCCGCGATGACCAGGTCCCTCGATCCCGAACTCCGTCGTACCCATGGCCAATTAGGAGAAGTCGGGATGAGGAATTACATGACGCTCAAACCACCCGAGATGGGGAAAAACGTGAACGCTCACACGAGGTTCTCAAAAGCGGCCACGAGAGCCGCCGAGACGGCACTGAGAACGTCGGCGCCGGAGCGCTGTTCGGTCATCGTCGACTGTGCGGTTTCGTTCACGCGGCACCACGTCCGCACCGCCTCATGCGGCGACGCGCCGAAGGGTCGCGCCGCCGCGTACAACGGCGACCTTCGGGAACGGACACGGGCGCGCGGTCGGAAGCACAGCCGCCCCAGCTCGCACCGCCGGTGTGCCGAGTCTCGGTAGTTGTCACCGCTGGCGCCGGATAGCCTGCGGAAGGAACTTGGTCGAAGCAGTCGGACTGTCACCGGAGAGGCGCTGCAGTTGTTACACGGGGTCGATGGGTGGGTCGTACGGGCACCGGCGCACAGCGTGACTCGCGAGGACCTCGTCGCCATGCTTCGCGAACAGACCCCGGCATGCGGGCCTGCCCGTGACACCTTGATTGCCGGGGGTGCCTTCCAGGTCCTTGATGGTTTGGTCCCGGCCAACCGGCACGCGGGTGTTTTCGGGATTCGAATCCGTACGGCCGCCAGACGTGGCCACACGGTCGAGGGCCTTGCCGCCAGTGTCGACATCCTCCGGCGGGCGGGGGAAGACCTTATCCGTATCGCTTTGCTTGACTCTGTGGACAGGTCGTCGGTGTTCACGATCTTCCTGAACTCCTCAGCGACAACAGTCCTGGCCTGCGCAGGCGGGCCCCGGCCCACACCACTGCAACCGGCCGACGCCCCCGAGTGACAACAAGCCAGCCTTTGTGTCAACTCTCGTGCTTCGGCTCAGCCGGGGCGAAGAACCTCGCACACCGGCGCGGGACTCAGTAGCCGACGTCGAGGTAGCCGATGTCGGTGAACTCGACGACCAGGTCGCCCGCGGCGGCGGCCGCTGTCCTTGAAGTACGCCTCCTGCAGCGCTTCGGCCGCGATCCGCTGGAGCGCAGCCTCCGATGCCCCGGATTCCTGGGCAGCGAGCAGGCGGGACGCGTACTCGGGCGGGACGTGCTGGGCGATCCGCCGCATCCGTCCGTCGTCGGTCGTGCCCGGGGCCGCGGTGAACCCGAACCGGGCGCGGGTCTCGATGACCAACCCGGTGCGCTGCGCAGCCTGCTGGCGGGCGGGCTTCTTGACCAGGGGCTGCCAGCGCCGGGTCACCTCAGCGGCCAGGCGCTCGGCGAGTTCGGGGCGCGGGGTTTTGATCTGGTCCTTCACGTACCGCTCGACGGTCCGCTGGGAGATGGCCAGGAGCACGGCGACGGCCTTGGTCGAGCCCTTGTGCTGCTTGACGAGGTAGCGGATCTGGGCTCCGGCGGACTTGGGGATGGGGCGGGTGCCCTTGGCCGCGGCGGCCCGGTCCAGGCTGTCCCCGACGATGCCCACCGTGCCATCTCCCGTCGTATTGGTGAGTTCTCACGATAGCGGCAGGCGCATTCCCAGCCGGGCCTGCAAGGCGAGGCGCGAGGCCTCTGCCGAGACGAATATCGATCGGGTCGGGGAAACCGGCCCTCGCGGCGGGCCTGGGTGAGGTGGGAGGACAGGCAGTGGCCTGTCGCCGGTTTTGCCGGCGCAGATCCGTTCCCCCACCGGCGCGCACTCCTTCGGGGTCGGTCCGGCCGCTGACGGCTCCCGGGCCGGACGGTTCAGCAGAGCCGTCCACGTGCTCTTGTCCAGCTCGACCGAACGCGCGGCCTCGGTCTGCGTACGGTGAAACGTCTGCACACGCCGGGCCGCTGCCTGCGCAGGTCGGGCAGGACCTCGGTCTTCACGAACTCCGGAGTTGTTTGACCCGCATGGTCGGCGGTTCGTCAGCGGAAGGCGAAGTGCTCGGCGTGGAGATGCTGGCGGGGGACGCCCTGGCGGTGGAGGGCGCGAGTGAGGTTTTCGATCATTGAGGCGGGGCCGCAGAGGAAGACGTGCGTGTCGGGGGTGATCGGTCCGGCCTCGGCCTGGATTCTTTCGGCGGTCAGACGGCCGTGGCTGCGGCTGAACGTCGGGTGGAGCCGGAGCTCGGGGCGGTGCGCTGCCGCTGCGGTGAGTTCCGGGAGGAACGGTGCGTCTTCGGCGGTGGGGGCGCAGTAGAAGAGGTCGGTGCGGGGCGGCGCTGCACTGGGGTGGGTGAGCCAGCCGAGGAAGGGCGCGATACCGATGCCCCCCGCGATCCATATCTGCCGGGATCCGCCGAGGGTGTGGTCGAACATGCCGTAAGGACCCTTGAGGGTTGCGGGGTGTCCTTCACTTATGTCCGTGTAGAGGCCGCGTGTACCGCGGCCCAGGGCACGGATGGTGAGGCGTACCGAGCCGTCGGCCTGCGTTCCCGCGACGCTGAAGGGGTGTTCGTGCCAGCCGCCGACCCGCAGGTAGACGAACTGGCCCCCTGTCACGGGAAGCGTCGTCTCGCCGGTGGGCGTGAGGGTCAGGTCGAGGATGTCGGGTGTCGGCCGCTCGACACGGTGGACGGTGTAGTCCGCCCGGGGTTCCCTGCGCCGTAGCACCAGTTCGTCGTAGGCGTAGGCGGTCATGCCGATGGTGGCCATGGTGACGTAGATCGCCAGGAGGGGCGTGGACCCGTTGATGATGAGATCGAGGAACCAGCCGTGCAACAGCGCCGACAGGAGCAGCAGGCCGGTGAGGCGATGCAGGAACAGCCAGCGCTCGTAGGGCA
Source organism: Streptomyces sp. NPDC002138 (assembly GCF_040296485.1). Lineage (NCBI taxonomy): Bacteria > Bacillati > Actinomycetota > Actinomycetes > Kitasatosporales > Streptomycetaceae > Streptomyces > Streptomyces sp. NPDC002138. The sequence continues at coordinate 29,520 of NZ_JBEOXE010000013.1, forward strand.
GTCGGAGGATGCGGCCGACCTGGCCGAGTGAGATGAGGACGAGCAGCAGCAGGCCGATGGCGGAGACGGCACCGAGGAGATGGCCCATCCCTACCGACGCGGTCCGGTGGGCGTAGCCGTACTGGCTCCCGTCGAAACCGGAGAAAAAGTGGAGGAGCAGGTGGGGGGTGAGCAGGAGTATGGACCATACGGCGTACAGCTTGTGCTGACGGTACATGCGATCCAGGCCGCCGAACCACTGCTCCAACCACATCAGGCGGGTGGCCAGCACCAGGGTGCAGGACATCAGGTAGGCGGACAGGACGCCGACGAACTCGCCAGCGAAATAGACAGCGCTGAGACCCTCGGGCCTGAGCCAGTCCCAGGCCAGATAGAGGATGACCGCTCCGGTTGTGACCGACAGGGGTCCGACGTGGCGCTTCTTCAGGCGCGCGTCCAAGGGGGCGCGCGCGATCCGGATAGCGTAGATCGCTATCACGATCAGGACGGGCATCGTCTACCCCTCGGGGGTCGGCACTGTGGACGGAGGGGCGCTGGTGAAGGCAGGTGGACCGTGCGGTCGCGGCTTGAGCGCCATCGGGCCCAGGTGGCTGCGGTTCCTATCAAACCAATATTGGCTACACTGTAGCCGTTTAGCTGCTTTCAGGCGACTGTGGCGCTACCCATCAGTGGAGGCGTGGACTCGATCCGCAGCGCTTCAGGCGAACAAGGCCACGAGGTATGAGGCGACAAGCACCGCGCACACGGCGGCGGGCACGAATTTTACAACCGGGTCGCCCTTGCGCAGGTGCACGATCACAGCTCCGGCGAGCAGCAGGAGAAGCCCAACCCCCGCAAGGCCGCCGAGCGGCGGCACGGCGAGGCCGAGCGCCACGCCGGCGCCTCCTGCCACTTGCAGCACGCCGATGCGGCGGTAGGCGGCGACGGAGAAGCCGGTCTCGGCGGCCAGCTCGCGCGCCTTCGGCAATGCGAGTGTGTTGAGCACTCCGATTGCCCCGAAGATCAGGGCGATGAGGCAGGCGAGGCTGATGGTGAGGATCATGAGGTGATTCCAGGGTGTCGGGGTCGGGGCGTCGGGGGCGTCAACGGTGACGACCGATGGCGCGCAGGTCGTCACGAGACTGTTACTGGATAGGTCGGGCGGTCGGGTTGCCGGCCGGGCGCATCACTCGGCGTCCCGACGGGCGAGTTGGTCGATCAGGCCGGGGCTTGTCGGCGACCGTCCATTCCTCCGCGAGTGCAGGTCCTCCCGCGGCGCCGACTACCTCCCGGGCAAGGCTGCCTGCGCTGTCGCCACCCAGGAACGCCGTCCGCCTGCACCTGGTCCACTGCGTCTGTGCACTCTTCGCGCTGCGCGCCCCGCATCGGGCCCGGAGCCTGGGCGCCTCGGTGGCTTCGACGAGGGCTGCGATGGTCTCGCTGTCGACGGGGATGTCGACGTGCTCGGCGTCCCCCCGGTCCGGCGTCATCGTGATGACCTGAGCCCCGCGCAGCAGTGTGCGGCTCATTCAATGGCCCCCGAACCGGGGTAGGCGTGGCTCGGCTGGGACAGCTGGGACATGGTGCGGGTCCTTGTCTGCGGCGTCATCGCCCGCACGGCGGCTTGTGTGGTGGTGAGGAAGTCCCGGATGGCGATGTGGCCGATGTAGCCGTCGGGGCGGATCAGCAGCAACGTGTCGCCGGTCAGGCCGTAGGCACTGCGCAGCGTGTTTCCGTGGTCGGACAAGGCGCGGCCGTCGCCCGTGGCCGGTCCGACGGTCAGCCGCTTCAGCTGGGCGCCCGTCATCGGCCAGTCGAGGAGGTCGAGGTCCCGGGCGGCGCCGGGGCCGTAGGCGATGGCGCTGAAGTGCGGTCCCTGGAAGAGGTTGAACAGGCGGGTCTCGGCGCCGTCGGCGCCGAGCAGTCGAGCGTCCGGGGCGCGGTCGCCCACGTGCAGCGTGCCGGTGCCGGTGCCGTCGGCGGGTGCGAGCGGGCCGCCGAAGTAGGTCAGGGCGAGCTGCTGCTCGTCCTTGCCGCGCTTCATGCTGGAGGGGTCGAGCTTGGCGATGCCGCCCCACTTCTCCGTGGACAGGCCCAGGACCCCGGCGGCGATCGGCTGCCGCTCGGCCTCGTAGGTGCCCAGCAGGGCCGGGTCGGCGCCGGCGAGGACCTGGCCGAGCTTCCAGCCGAGGTTGTAGCCGTCCTGCATACCGGTGTTCAAGCCCTGGGCGCCGGCCGGGGTGTGGACGTGCGCGGCGTCGCCGACGAGGAAGACACGTCCGCGGCCGTAGTGCTCCGCAAGACGGATGTTGGGCCGGAACACGGACTTCCAGTGGATCTCGTGCAGCTGGATGTGCCGGTTGCGGGTGTGGGAGTGGATCCGGTCGATGATGGCGCCGATCTCCTGGGGCGGTTTCTCGTCGGGCGTGAGCCGGATCATCCACTGGAACATGTCGCTGTCGGGGAGCGGGCAGGCGGCGATGAGCTTGCCGCCGAGGCCGGGCCACATGTGCCAGCGGTTGCGGGCCAGGCCGCTGACGGAGGCGTCGACGATCAGCACGCGGTCGGACTCGTCCGTCGTCCCGGCGAAACCGATGTCGAGCTGCTTGCGCACCGCACTGGAGCCGCCGTCGGCCCCCACGGCATAGCGGGCGACGATCTCCTCGACCCCGGCCGCGCCCACCACCTTGGCGAGCACCGTGTCCTCGTCCTGCGTCAGCTCGGTCAGTTCCTTGTTGAACTCGACCTCGCGGCCGAGCTCGCTGAGCCGGGCGTGCAGGGCGCGGTCCGTGCGGAACTGCGGGATCAGCCAGGTGTTCGGGTACGGGACGTCCGGGGTTGTCTCTTTGTGGGGGAACATCTTCCACGGCACGCCGAGGGGTCCGGCATGGAGCCCGAGCTTGGGATAGAGGTCGCCGCCGGCCAGCACGTCGTCGAGAGCGCCGAGGTCTTCGAGGACTTCGAGGCTGCGGGGCTGGATGCCCTTGGCGCGCGAGCCGTCGAAGGTGTGGGGGGACCTGTCGACGATCCGGACGTCGAGTCCGCGGCGTACGAGGTCGATCGCCAGGGCGGAGCCCGAGGGGCCGGCGCCGACGATCAGTACGTCGATGGTCTGCGGGTTGTTCATGAGTCGAGCCTTTCGGTGCGTGCGGACACGAACGGGACGAGCTGATCGGCGACGTCGCGAGGCCGTTCGAACGGGGCCATGTGCCCGCACTTGGTAATGACGTGATGTTTCTGGGGCTTCAGCAGGGCGCGCGCCGCGTCGATGTGCACCGGCGGCGTGACGGTGTCCTCGTCGCCCCACAGCAGCAGCGTCGGAATGCCCAGCGCCCCCGTCCGCCGGAAGAGGTCGTCACGGCCGGCGAGAGGCAGGTGCTGGAGGGTGTCGAAGACCGCGTACAGCGAGCCCTCGAAGTGGAGGGTGCCGAGGACCATCTCGGTCAGCTCCGCGCCGAGCCCGGGGTCCCGGACGTTGTGCCCGAGGTGCCCCTGGAGCAGCCGGAGGCCGCGACGGCGGGCGATTGCTCTGGCCAGCAGATCGCTGCGCAGCAGCCGGTCGGGGGAGGCCGACCGCGGTTTCGCGAGACCGGCGGGGCCGACGATGGTGAGCGTGGACACCGACGAGCGGTGCTGGGCCGCGTACGTCATGGCGACGAGCGCGCCCATGGAGGTGCCGACCAGGTGCAGGGGCCGCGCCGTCAGGCCGAGCCGGTCCGTCAGCTCGGCCAGCTGCCGCGTGAACAGCGTCTCGTCGTACCGCGCCTGTACCCGGTCGGAGTAGCCGCGGCCGTAGGCGCTGCAGGTCAGCGTGCGCAGCCCGCGGGCGTGCAGCTCGCTGACGAGGCCGTCCCAGTAGGACAGCGGAATGGTCAGACCGCCCGCCATCAGGACCACGTCCCCGTCCTCGGGCCCCGTCAGCTCGTAGTGGGTGACGCCGTCGGACAGCTCGATGAAACTGCCGCGCAGCGCCTTGCGCGAGGCGGCGGTGAGCTTGAGGTTCTCGCCAGGGGCGACGAAGTACTTCATGGCACGGGTCTCCTTGCCCTCAGTTCGCGGGGGTGTCGGCGCGGGAGCCGAGGAACATCGCGATCGCGTCCGCGACCCACTGCGGTTCCTCCTCCGGCAGCAGATGTCCGCCGTGGGGGTGGACCAGCTCCCGGGCGCCGGGGATGTCGCGGGCGAAGTGCTGGCCGTCGATGCTCGCGCTGCGCAGCACCAGCGTCGGCACCGTGATGCGGGGGATCTGCGCGCTTCGGTCCGGCTGGTCGGTGTTGCAGAAGTCGACGAAGGCCGAGCGGTTACCGGGGCGGCTCATGAGCTGGTAGGCGCGGTCCACCATGGCGTCGTCCACGATCTGCGAACGCGGCCCGACCGCCCCGCGCAGGTTGCGCTCGATGGCCCCGCGCGGCATCACCCGCCTCAGCAGCGGCCGCACCAGCGGATTGCGGATCAGGCGCATCCCCGCGGGCACCGTCTTCTCCGGGTAGCCGGTGGCATTGACCAGCACCAGGCCGGTCAGCCGCTCCGGATGATCCAGCGCGACGTTCCAGGCGATGTTGCCGCCCAGGGAATTGCCGGCCACCACGTAGCGCGGCACGCCCAGCGCCTCCACGAAGCCCGCCACCGCCGCGGCGTACGGCGGAAGCCGGTAGTCGCGGTCCTTGCGCGGGCCCGTCAGCCCGAACCCCGGCAGGTCGGGACGGATGACGTCGAACGAATCCGACAGCAGATCCGCCGCGCGGTCGAAGTGCTGCAGGGACGAGGCACTGCCGTGCAGCAGCACGAGAGCCGGGCCGTGCCCGGCGCGCTTGTAGTGGATCCGCAGGCCGTCCACCTCGACGAACCGGGAGTCGGGCTGGGGCTCAGACCAGATACTCATAATGGATACACTGTTACCGATAAGGTGGTCCTGTCAAGCGGAAGCCCTCGTTGCGGGCGCGGCAATCCGCCTCAGACGACCCCTGCACGACAACCCCCGAACACGACCATGCAGAAGCGACCGACCAGGGCACCGAGGAACTGCTGCGGATGTTCGGCCTCCCGGCGACGAGGCCCACGAGATCTGCCGGCAGCCACTGCCCCGACCTGGAAGGTGCGGCCGACCGGCAAGGCACCACCCCTTGAAGCCGAGAAGCGCGACCACCGAACGAAAGGTGCGCAGCACATGACACTCCGACACGTCCTCAGCGGCCTGGGCGCCGCGGCGACCCTCGGCGCTGCCGCGGCGATCAGCGCACGTCGCCGCGCTCTGGCGGCAGTCCCCCGCGAGCTGCGGCACCCCGTGCTCTTCCTTCCGCTGAACTTCGGCAACCCGGTCACTCTGGCCATCGCCCGCCGCCTCGTGCCCTTGGCGGGAGCCGCCATGAGGCCCGGCGTCCGCGTCGAGCGGCGCACGCTGCCGGCCACAGCCGACGAGCGCCCCGTCGAGGTGCTCACCTACCAGGCATCAGGCAGAGCGCCGCGCGCAGCGCTGCTCTGGATCCACGGCGGAGGAATCGTCATGGGTGCCGCTCGGCAGGAGAACACCTGGTGCAGCCGCGTTGCCGACGAACTCGGCGTTCTGGTCGTCAGCGTCGACTACCGCCTCGCACCCGAAAATCCGTACCCCGCAGCTCTGGACGACTGCTTCAGTGCGCTCCGCTGGCTTCACGCCAGCGCCGCCGACCTCGGCGTCGATCCCGCCCGCATCGCCGTCGGCGGCGAAAGCGCCGGAGGCGGACTCGCCGCCGCCGTGGTCCAGCGCGCCCACGATGCAGGAGTGCCGGTCCGGTTCCAACTGCTCCTCTACCCCATGCTCGACGACCGCACGGCTCTACGCGCCGCCCCTCCCAACAGCGCCATCTATACGTGGACCCCGGACTCCAACCGCTTCGCATGGACCTCCTACCTCGGCCGCCCGCCACAGGACCGCGACGATCGCCCCTATATTGCGGCGGCAAGGCGTAGGAACCTCGCCGGGCTGCCGCCCTCGTGGATCGGTGTGGGCGACATCGACCTGTTCCACGACGAAGATGTTGACTACGCCCGACGCCTGAGCGAGGCCGGCGTCGCCTGCGAGCTGCGGCTCGAATCAGGCATGTACCACGGCGCTGATGCCTTGCTCGACGGCAAAGCACCTTCAATGACCGCTTTCCGCACTGCCGCCCTCGACGCTCTGCGAACTGCCCTGGCAAAGCCCTGACCGCCCGGACGGCGCCGTCCTGTCCGGGCTACCACCCGGGGGCGGCCGAAAATCCGTCACCGAGCCGGCCTCCGCCGACCCGGACAGGGCGCGTGCCCGCCAGCGATCACTGCCGTCCCGGGTGCCAACCTGTTGGCCTCTGGCCCTTTGCCCATCCACATTCCCGCGGGTTCCGTGTACATCTCCTACGAGAATCCCGGAACCCGCTGGATTCCGGTCGTCGGCGACAGCATGATCGAGGCCGCCATCTGCGACGGCGACATCGTCACCGTCCGGCGCCAGGACAGCGCCGACCACGGCGAATGGCGTCCGGTTGAGCGGTCCCCGGACCTGCGTGTCGAAGCGTGCGAGTTCCTGGAACTGGGACATCTGGAGTTCCTACGCCCATCGCAGATTGTGTGGGGCGGGGCCCCAGTTTCCTGGAGCGAAGGCATTGGTGCCGCGCCCCTAGCTGCTCCAGCATCTGCATCTTTTGTGCGGGCAGCATCGGCTTGGTCACGGGACTGAGGGAGCCGTGGCAGGGCGTGATTGGTCCCGCGCTGCACGCTGCCCGGCTCTACGGAAGGGTCAGGAACGGGGCCCAGGATCTGGCCGAGGCCGTGAGGTCGTTGCTGTCGTGGGCGGCGCGGCCGGCCAGCACGACGCGGTCGGGACGCAGGAGGGCGGCGCTGCCGCGCAGCCACGTACGGAGCGCGGAAGCGGCATCGGATCCTTCGACATGCACCGGTACATCACCGAGGTACCGACCTACGTCCGGCTCACCGCCGACGGGAACGTGTACGTCGATGCTCGCGCCTACCCGCTGTCCGAGGTCTCCGAAGCCTGGGCGGCGCCGCAGCCGGGACCGCGCCCCGTCCTGGTCGAAGGGTGAGCGGCTGTCGCCGGTGAAGCCCGTCTACCCGCCGCGCGCCACTCCGAGGCCCCGGCCGTCAGGGCCCGCGGAGCCTCGGCGCACCTGACTGCTCCGTTGCCGACTGCGGCCCCCTGTGTCTCTCCATGACGCCAGAGCCGGCCGGCCTGGGGGCTGGATTGCCCGCCACTTCTTTAATGGCTACAATGTATCCGAAACAGTGGATCAGCGTGCTGCTACCCCACCGGCCGCGGTGCTGGCGGAGGGGGCACTCGCATCCTTCGGTTGCTTGTCCGCCCGGCTGTCGCGGCCTTGGGCGGACCGGAACGGCCTGCAGCGCCTCGCGCCCGCTACGCGGCCTGCATCAAGAGACTCAGTTGAGGTCGATCACCATGACACAAGCCCACGACATCGATGTCCTCGTCGCAGGAGCCGGCCCCACCGGCTCAACTCTGGCGGCCGATCTGCTCAGGCGCGGCCTGAGCGTTCGCGTCGTCAACAAGGCACCCCATGCCTTCGAGGGCTCCCGGGCCAAAGGGGTCCAGCCCCGTACCCAGGAAGTCCTCGAAGACCTCGGCGTACTGGAGGAAGCCCACGAGCAGGGCGGTCCGTATCCGCTGGCCGGCATCCACCTGGGACCGGTCACGGCGCCGTGGAAGATGCAGCAGCGCAGCAAGGTGACCGCTGACGTCCCTTACCCGAACATCCTGCTGCTGCCGCAGCACCGGACCGACGCCATCCTCCACCGCCTGCTTACGCGCCTGGGGCTGAGCATCGAGTACGGCGTGGCGCTGGAGACCTTCGAGCAGGACAGTGAGGGCGTGACCACGACGCTATCCACCGGGGAACGGGTCCGCAGCAAGTACCTGGTGGGAGCCGACGGTGGGGCCAGTGCCGTCCGCGAGACCACCGGGCTCGGGTTCGCGGGAACGACGGACGACTCCGACAATACCCTGATCATCGACTGCACGATCGACGGGCTCTCCCGCGACCGCTGGCATATATGGCCCCGGGCCTCCGCAGGCGCCTGCCCGCTCCCGCACTCCGACCAGTTTCAGGTGATGATCCGCCTGAAGCCGGGCGACACGCCCAACCTCGACCACACGGCCCTGGCCGACCAGTTCCACCAGCTCACCGGGCACAAGCTCCGCGACATCACCTGGACCTCGGCATTCCGGCCCAATGTCCGGCTCGTCGAGCACTACCGCGTCGGTCGCGTCCTCCTGGCGGGCGACGCCGCCCACGTACACACCCCGGCCGGTGCGCAGGGCCTCAACACCGGCGTCCAGGACGCCTACAACCTGGGCTGGAAGCTCGGCCAGGTGATAGCCGGCGCCCCGGACAGGCTCCTGGACAGCTACGAGGAGGAACGCCTCCCGATCGCCGCCGGCGTCCTGGGCAAGTCCAGCGAGCTCTACGCCAACCTCAGCAAGCACCGGGTCTCGGGCCTGAAGCGAGGAGACGAGGAGCGCCAGCTCGCCCTCACCTATCGCGGCGGCCCGCTCGCTCCTGTCGAGTGCGCGCAGACCAAGACCCTGCATGTGGGAGACAGGGCGCCCGACGCCCCGTGTGCCGGCTCCGGAGTGCGCAGGCTGTTCGAAGCCTTCAGTGGACCGCACTTCACCGTGCTGGCCTTCGGGTCCGCCGCCCGCGTGCTGCCCGACCTGGCATGGCCGGTGAGCGGAGCCGAGCTGCGCCGCTACGAGGTCCGCTCGGAGCGGTCGTCGGCCCAGGGGCACCTCGCGGACACCACGGAACGCCTGGCCGCGATCTACGGCGTCGAGGGCGACGCCTTGATCCTCATCCGTCCCGATGGATACATCGGCGCCATCGTCACCAGGGACTTCGTGACCGAGTTCAACGCGGTGGCCGAGGTGTTCACCCCCAGGTGAGATTGCCGGCCCTCGAAGCGGTGGGCCATACAACGGCGGGGGCAGGCTTCAGGCCTGCCCCCGCCGCTGTCATGTGGCACGCAGCTCATGCCCGGCGCGCTCCAGCCGGCCGAGCATGAGCCAGGGCGGCAGGCGCGGCCCGTCGGCGTCTGGCTTCAGAGGCCGCTGTTCTTGGCCTGCTCCAGGCCGTTCAGGAGGAGCTCCAGGCCGAAGTGGAACTCCTCCTGCAGCGGCACCGACGTAAGCTCCTCGGCTGCGGCGATGATGACCGGGAAGGCGCTGGGGTCGAGGGAGTTGTAGTAGTCGCGCAGCTGGTCCTGGTCCTCGGGGCGCGGCGTTCCGGGGCCGTGCTGCTGGAGCGCGAAGCCGATCACGTAGTGACCGATCGCGGTGAACGCGCGCGCGGCCAGGGCGAGAGGAAAACCGTGGCCCAGGAACAAGGCGATCAGGCGCTCCCGGGCGCGAAGACCATTGGGGCCCACGGGGACCTGTGCCGCCAGAAGAGGCAGGACGTTGGGGTGCTCGCGGAGCGTGCCGTAGAACGCCTCCGCGGCCGCTGTCACCGCCTTGCGCCAGGGCAGGTCTGCGAGGTTCTCCGCGGGTACGCGGATCTCGCCGAGGATCCGGTCGGCGACGAGCGCGAGGAGTTCGTCCTTGCCGTCGAAGTGCCGGTAGAGCGTTGCCGTTCCCGAGTTCAGCGACTCGGCGAGCATGCGCAGGGTCAGCGCCTGGATACCGACCTCGTCGATAAGGCGCAGTGCCGTGTCGACGATTCGCCCGGCGTCCATCGGGGGACGGCCTCGCCGGTACACCGGGGCTGGCGCTCGGTTCGCCCACCATGCGGGGCTTCCCGGCGTGTGCGCAACCTCCTTGGCCATGACGGGTTGTCCTCTCGCACAGGGTTCGCCGGGACCAGTCACCGCGAACAGGATTAATGGTTTTATCGTAGCCGTTAATGTCGGGGCTGTGAGCTCCTCGCCCGCCTGGAGCCGCCGGCCTTTATCTCGGGTGCCCCCCTGACCGTGGCGGCTCGCGGCTATGACCCAGCCTTCCCCGCGTGCGGTGGAGCGCGGTGAAGCCGCTCCGGGATGTGCGGGTGCGCTCAGCTCGGTACTCCGACAGGGGGCTGGGCGCGTACGAGGTCCGCGAAAGCCTGGGCCACCGCCGAGAGCTGGCGCCTTCCCGGAAGGACGAGCGAGATCTCGAAGCGCGGGGAGGGATCCACCGCGATCAGGGCCAGGCTCGCCGCATGCGGCCCCGACACCAGGGAGGCGTTCATGAACGCGCACCCGAAGCCGGCCCGGACCAGGTCCACGGCCGCGGGGATGTCCGTGACCTCAACAGCGATCTCCCGGCGGATCCCACTGTGGAGGAACAGTCTGTCCACGCAGACCCGGGTGCCCCAGCCGGCCGGGAAGTCGACGAACCGCTCGCCGTCCAGTTCCGCCAAGGTCACGGACTGGGACCGGGCCAGTTTGTGGCCGGGCGGGCAGGCGAGCACGAGGGGCTCCGAGGCCAGAGCGTGCGCGACCACCCCGGGAGGGTAGTCACCGGGCAGCGCCGCGAACGCAAGGTCGAGGCTGCCGTCCTCGACGCAGGCCGCCAGCTCGGCCGAACCGCCGGCAACGGTGCGCGGGACGATCTGGACTTGAGGCCGATCGTGATGGAAGCGGGCCATGACGGCCGCCAGGTCGATGAGCATGGGGGTCTGCAGAATGCCCAGGCGCACGGTGCCCCGCAGGCCGCCGTGCGTGGCCGTGACCGCGTCCCGGGCCGATTCCACCGCTGCCAGCACGGCCCGGGCTTCGGGTAGCAGCGCGCGCCCGGCGTCGGTGAGCTCCACCCGCTGGGTGGTGCGCTCGAAGAGAGGGCCACCCAGCTCGCGCTCCAGGCCGCGCACGGATACCGACAGCGTCGACTGCGTCAGGTGCACGCGCGCCGCGGCCCGGGTGAAACTGCTCTCCTCGGCGACGGCGATGAAGTGCTGCAGGTGCCGCAACTCCACGTCATTTACTCCATCAATGATGTCGATCGATTTTCTTCGCTGGACTGCATAATGCCAGCCAGAGCACCCTGGGGGCCATGTCTACGGTGCATTCTCAAGGGCGCTCAAAGTGCCTGGGTTCGTCCAGCGGCCCACGTTCAGCGCGCACGTGGAGCCAGCGGCGCCACATGTTCGGGTTCACGGTGGTGGCGCTCGCGTTCCTGGTGAACATGGGGTTCTCCGCGGCTCCCACCCCGCTGTACGTGCTTTACCAGGAGCGTGATCATTTCTCCACCATCATGATCACGGTCGTCTACGCCGCCTACGCCGTAGGCGTCATCGGCGCACTGTTCCTCGCCGGCCACCTCTCCGACTGGTTCGGACGCCGGAAAGTCCTCGTGACCGCTCTCCTCGTCGACGCGGCCAGCGGGCTGCTGTTCCTGACCGAGCCCGGTGTGCTCGGCCTTCTTCTGGCGCGGATCGTGTGCGGTGTCTCCATCGGGCTCACCACCGCGACGGCCACGGCCTACCTGGCCGAGCTGTACCGCGGAGCACGCGGTACAGAAGGTTCCCCCGGGCGCCCGCAGATCGTGGCGGCCGGAGCGAACCTGGGAGGCATAGGCACCGGCCCTCTCGTCGCCGGGCTGCTCGCCCAGTACGCTCCCCGGCCGCTTTGGCTTCCCTACCTCGTCTTCGACGCCGCCCTGCTGCTCCTGGCCTTCCTGGTCCTCCTCGCGCCTGAAACCGTGGACGCCTCAGCCTCCCGGCCGCGCTACCGGCCCCAGCGCATCGCCGTGCCCCCGCAGGCACGCAGCCTGTTCCTCGCCGCAACCGCCACGGGATTCGCCACCTTCTCCGTCTTCGGAGTCCTCAACTCCCTGGTCCCGTCATTCCTCGCCGGCGCGCTCCACGCCCATTCCCACGCCCTGGCCGGCGCGGTGGCCTTCACCGCGTTCGCCTCGGGGGCCCTCGCCCAGATCGCCGCAAGCCGCGCAGGCCTGCGGCAGATCATCCGGCTGGGGCGGCTGCTGCTCCTGCCGGGGCTTGCCGCACTCACGGCAGGCATGTGGATCCCGGACCTTGCCGTGTTCATCACCGGCAGCGTGCTCGCCGGCGCGGGCGTCGGGCTCTCCTTCAGGGGCGCCTTGATCGCGGCCGGTGAGAGCGCGCCGCCCCACTCGCGCGCCGAGGTCCTCGCCGGCTTCTTCCTGGGCACCTACGTGGGACTGTCCGTACCGGTCATCGGCCTGGGGCTCGCCACCCGGTACGCATCGCCGCGGTCGGTGATGCTGGTCTTCGTGATCCTGGTCGCCGCGGCCGCCCTGACGAGTTCGCGGCGGATGATCATCCACCTCGCGACCGGCTCGCTCAGGCCGGGAGCGGCGGCGCGTAGTCCAGGACGCCGCTGAGGGCGGATGTGCCTACGCGAGCTCCGTACCGGCGACCACGGGGCCGTCGGCAGGGAGGTATTGCCCCCCCACTCGCGCAGCGCCGCGAGCGTCGGGAACAGGGCCTTGACCAGTTCGGGCAGTTGCAGGTCCTGGCCACGCGGCCCGCCGTCCTGACCGACGGCCGGTCCCCGGCACCACGGGCCGTCGGAGATCTCCTCATCGAGCTCCGCAAGGTAGGCGCCTTGGCTATCTCTCCGCCGGTCTGCGCCGACTGCGGCAAGGGTCTGCGAAGCCTCCAGCGGCAGGGCCAGGACTGGTACTGCTCGGTCTGCGTCAAAGAGACCACGGAATGCGCCGCCTGCATCCCGGCGAGCCCGGCGTCCGGGCCCGGATCTACGCCGACCTCCTGCGCCCAGGACACGACGGCCCGTAACCACAGGTCTCGGGCAAGCCACCCTCGCGGAGGCCGTGCCCAAGGCGCTCAGGCTTGCAGTCGGCCCCTACAAGGGGGTGAGCGCGCTCGGTGCCAGCAGTGGAAGCATCGGCCGCTCTCGGACGTACTGCGGGCGCCGACGGCGCCCTCAGCCATCCTCAGGAGACAAAGCCTCTTGCGGCCTTGCCGCAGGTTGTCCGACCGTGTGGGCTCTGCTGGGGCCGGTGAGCCAGCGGTGCGAAGCCGCAGGATCCAGCCCAGCTTCCAGCTCCGGCGCGAGCACGGCGTCCACCTCCGTGAGTGAGCCGCCGCTGTCACCGCGCGCGTCCCGATATAGGCGGCCTGTCAAGTCCCGAGATTCAGCGACATGACGGAGCCGCTCGCCTAAGGCCTACTTGAAGCACGGGTTCACCCAGACACAAAGTGGCCCGCCCGCACCATCCAGAAAGCAGGGTGGCGCGCTTCACGGGACATGGGTCCTACTGCCGAGGGTGCTATAGGCGCCTACGGCCTCCCATGCACCCTTGCGGATAGTCAAGCAAATCGCTGACTCCGATCGAGATAAGGTGAAAAAAATGGCGTTTAAGAAAGTTGTCGTGAAGCTGCATCACATCTTCAACGAAAGCACCGGGGACGATCCGGGAAGCGAGCTGGAGATCTTTGGTCGTTTTGATGCCGCGCGTCTCGCTTTTAACCCCGACATCGGTGAAGTCATCCCCCTGGTTTCGTCCAATCTGTTCGACAGGTCAAGCGACCACGCCCGGGACATTGAAGAGGGAACTGCCTTGATTGTGGACACCTCTGCAGAATTCGACATTTTCAATGGCGAATTCCTGCAGATTGCCGGCCACCTGTCGGAACAGGACACCTTCGGCCCTGACGATCACCTTGGCAGCGTAGACCTCAGAATCCCGTTCAATTCCATCAGCACTGGACTTGTAGACCTGGGAGTGTTCGAAGAGAGTGGTCAGCGAGTCAGCGTGAAGCTGTCAGCCACGATGACAGCACAGGGGTAGAGGGATTATCGAACCGCCGACATCGCGCATATCATGGCGCATTCGTCAGCTGATAATTACCTGTTCTGATCTCCCAAGCAGCCTAGGACTCCTGCAGACGTCAGGAGCCCTAGGCTGGCGGCTGTTGCCGACCTCTCTAGCCTGTCGCTCAGAATCTGTGGGCGGCGTCTTCACTGGTCAGGCGCAGGGCCGGCGACTCGGTGGGCGTGACGTCTCGTCGCTCCCGGAGAGGTTGCAGATGCCGTCGGTTGTCGGACTGCTGGAACAGCACGAGCTCGCTGTACAGGGTCGGTGATGGCCGAGCTGCCGCCGGACGAGGCCCGGCTCCGCACGGTCGTCATCTAGCTCCGCGCCGAGCTGACCCGCGCGGAACGGGCCCTGCTGAGCGCCGAGCAGCAGGAAGCCGCGGCCCAGCGCAGGACGCCGCCGGAGCCGCCCGCGTGGCTGGTCTAGCACGGGATAGGCGTCGGGCGACCTCCCACTCCGGTCCACGCCGGGGACTGCTGGGCCACCGGAAAACGCTGCGTGCCCGCCTCCGCAGAGCAGCTGCGCGAACTCCTCACCCGCGGTGTGCCCGCCTGCATCCGCTGCCGTCCGGACACCGCCCTCGGCGTGCTGGAGTGAGCGCGTGCACGCAGGGCGGGCGCATGAACGCTGACACGCCGCAGGTCGTCATCAACCCGCCCGAGGACCAGGGCCAGCGACGCGTCCGCGTCGACGGGGCGGACCTCGGGCGCGCCCGCGATCTGCGGGACATCTTGGAGTTCCTGCGCCGGGCCGGCCTCGACCCCGACGACATCGACCCCCACGACGACACCCTCTTCACGTGGAACGGCGGCGGCCCCGACTGGAGCCAGCCGTAGGACGGGCGAGTCCGAGGCCGCCATTCCAGAATTGTGGAATGGGAGTCCTGTGCTCAGAGGAGGGTGCCGCACAGGGTTCGGCGGTCGCCGGTGATGGCGTGGCGGCGGGCCGCGAGACCGTTCTCCAGGTCCTCCCCGATCTGCTCGCACAGCGGGGCGAGGCGCTCCGCGGCCCGGGCGTCGGAGAGGTAGGCCGGGGCGATCTCCAGTATCAGCTCTCCCAACTCCATCGCGGTCGCGGCGAGATCGTCGGCAACCAGGCGCAGCACGGCGACCGCCGGATCCGCCCCGCCCACGGGAGCGGCCGGTGCTGGGGCCGGTGCGCTGCGGACGTCGCGGACGTCGCGGACGGCCTGGTGTACTACCGCGCCGAGCGCGTTCTCGTCCGGTGGGGCGCCGTGCCCGGTGAGGACGGCAAGGCGGCGGGTGTTCAGGGCGACTACCTCGTCCTCGCGGCCCGCGACGGCCGGCAGCGCTCGCTGGGAGAGCCCGAAATCGAGCGCGTCCCGCGCCGTAGGGGTGTCTCGCGCGTGGGACACCCCGCCGACGGCTTCGAGCGCGGCCGCGATCGCCTCGGCCGCCCGGGAGACCTCGATCAGCCGGTACGCCTGTGCGCGGCTGACACCGAATTCCGCCTCCGCGTACGCCGCCCACGAGGCGTGCCCCAGGACCGTCCAGACCCGTGCTTCGTGAGCGGTGCGCACCCGCTGGGCCAGGACCGCGACTGAGAGGTGGACGTCGCCCAGGGCCTCGCGGATCCCGGCCGTCATCGTCCGGGCCGCCGTCACGTCCAGCGGTGCCAGTTCCCCGTCGGCGTTCTCGTCCCGGCCCTCGGCCTGGCGCTTCATGCCTTCATCGTCGCGGCCCGGTCAGGCCTGCGGCAGTGGCAAAGGGGAGTCCGGACGAGCGGGACGCACCACGTCACTGCGGGATGTCCTCGAATTCCTGCGCCGGGCCGGCCTGGACCCTGACGACGTCCGCCTGGACGCCGCGCTGCTCATCGAGTGACGCGGCAGCGGTCGCTGGCTGCTGGACGCCGACGCCGACCAGCAGCTGGAGAGCCGCTGCCGACTGCGGAGCAGAGCCCCGTCATTGACCTGGCAGGCGCCGGTGAAGAGGTCGCCAGGCTATGGCGCGGCGACCCGGCCCGGGCCAATCCCCGGGATCGTCCCCTTGGATGGCTAGGCTGCTCGGTATGCGGAGGATAGTTCGGGAGGGGATCGGCAGATGACTAGATCGAGGCAGCGGACCGTACCGCTCCTGGACGCCGTCGCCGCGGCCCTCCGGGGAGCGCCGGGCAGTGTGCGCGAGGAATCCGCCGACCCACTGGCGGCCTCGCCCGTCCCGGTCGTCGTCCTGGACGAGTTCCTGGCCCGGCCCGAGCTGGACAATCTGGTCGAATGGGTGGTGGGCCACGAGGCGAGTTTCGCCGTCAGCGGGGTGATCACTCCGTCGGGCACCGGACGCCTGGACACAGGTCACCGCCGCTCCAAGGTCCTCTCCGCGCACGGTCCGTTCAAGGCCCTGTCCGAGGAGCGGCTGATGTCCGCGCTCGGGCATGTCCGCGAGCGGCTCGGCATGGCCGACTTTCCGGTGCGCCAGATCGAGATGCAGATCACGGCGAGCAACGACGGGGAGTACTTCCAGCCGCACACCGACAACACACACACCGGCTGCTCACCTGCCGGGAGCTGACCTACGTCTACTTCTTCCACCGGGAGCCGGTGCCGTTCACTGGTGGTCGGCTGCGCTTCCTGGAGACCCGGCTGGTCGATGGCCAACCCATCCCCGGCCCGGCGGTCGCCGAGATCGAGCCCCGGCAGAACAGCGTGGTGTTCTTCCCCAGCTTCCATTACCACGAGGTCGAGACGGTCTCCTGTCCGTCCCGTCGCTTCACCGACAGCCGGTTCACCGTCAACGGCTGGTTCCGAAGCGCATGACCGCGGACCGGACGTCGCCGCCGCATTTCCACGTCGTCGACTGCTTCTCCCCGCTCGCGGCACCTGCCCCGGCGGCGTCTCGTCGAGCACTTCGCCGAACCTGACCGCCAGTCGCCGGTTTCCCACGGCGTCTGGAACTACTGGCACGTACCCGGTCTCTACACCTATCTGTGTGCTGAGCCCCGCCGCCTGCTCGACGCCCGGCTGGTCGACCGCTTCCTGGCCGAACTCCGGCATTGGAGCCTGTACACCCTGGGCTGTTCAGAGGTGAGCCCGCCGTGTCCGAGCCTCCACGTGAACGGGTGCCGACAGGACCTGCACAACGACGCGGCCAACGGCCGGTGCGCGTACGTGTGGTCGCTGACCGACCCGAGCCGGCCGTTCATCGGGGGATCGTCCTGTTCCGGCCCGAGCCCTACTGGGGGACGGCGGCCACCGAACGGCCCGTCGCCGGCGAGGGCTTGTACGATCTGGTCGCGCCGGAGTTCAACCGGCTGGTGGTGTTCGACGACCGGCTGGTCCACGGCGTCGAACCCGTCGAGGGCGGGATGGCCCCGCTGGACTGCCGGTTGGTGTCCACGGCCACCTGCGCGAGGGCGAGCCGTGGGCCAGCGGCGGCCTCGCGGGCGAGAGCCAGGCCGTCCACGCCGAGCTCGGTCGGCTGGCCGACCGGTTGGCCGCCGCGCTGCCTGGGCACCATGGTCTCCTCTGCCTTCGGCTGGCCGTCACCCCGGCCGGCACGGTAGCCGGGGTGGACGTCCTGACCGAGCGGCTGCTGCGGCACGCCAGCCCCGCGCTCCCCGCAGAGGAGCTGTCCGCGCTCGCGGTGCGGACGGCGCGGCGCGCGGTCCTCCCGCCGGCGCCGGAGCCGAGCGTGATCGTCGCACCGGTTCGGATCCGGCCGGAGCTCAGTCGAGCGGGCCGCTGAAACCGGTGCTGACGAAATGGAAGAACATCGCGGTGACCGTCAGGCGGGGCGGCATCGGCGGACGCCGGTGCGGGATCCGGCAGCCCGGGTAGAGAAGCCCCTCGCCGAGGGACCGGTAGGCGATGATCCGGCCCTCGGGCACGTCGAGCACCAGCGGCCACGGTACCTCCCCCGGAGGCTCCGGCAGACAGTCCACGTACAGCGAGACGGTGTAGGCGCACTGCTCGCGATCGGTGTGCACCGGTAGCTCCGCTCCGTCATGGTAGACCGCGGTGAACACGTACGACGGAACGACGTTCTCCCCCACCAGGTCCGAGACGAGCGGGGCGAGCCGGTGATGGGTTAGCGAGGCGACGGGTTCGTTGTGCTGCACCCACCGGCGCTCGCTCTGCCGGTCCCGTCCTGCGTGGCGCCTGTTCTGACGAGCCGTCGGGTGTGCAGCCGGAGGCTGCCGAGGTGGAAGGGGTGCAGCACCTGGCCGAGCGGCGTGCATCCGTTCTTCCTGAGGACGTCGCCGGTGGCACTGGACAGGAGTGCGCCCGGCACCGTCGAGGTCGGCTCCCGCAGAACGGCGACGCCCGCGGCCGCCAGCAGTCCCCGCCAGCGGGGTGTGAGCGCCGGGAGCCGGTCCGGCTGCTGGGCGGCCTCCACGGACGCCAGTCACTCGGGGCCGAGCCAGAACGGCAACGGGAGGAACGGCGTCCCGGGGGCGACGACCACCGGTCCCGACCGGAACTCGGCGCCCAGTCCCAGCTCCCGCGCACTCGACACGACCAGCCCGGCGGCCGGGACCTCTGCCTCCGCCTCGGTGGGAAGCAGCGCCCGGACCCGCTCCGGACAGGTGTAGCCGGGCTGTTCGTCGAGCACGCAGCCGAACACGCTCCGCGCCGCCTGGTCCGAGCCGTCCGCGTACCAGTGGTGACCGCTCACGGAGCGTCCCCCAGGTGGCCGATGACCGCCAACTGCCGCTGCTGGAACGACCGGCTGCGGCCCTCCACGGGCGTGCTGGCCACCGTCAGGTACGCGGGGAACACCACGGCCTGATTCCCGGACGGCAGCACCGACTCGAAGCGCTCGGTCGGCACGACCGAGGTTCCGGTACGACGCCCGTGGTGGATCCGCAGCTCGGGCGGCTCGGCCGCGGACGGCAGGAACAGGACCACCCCGACCCCGCGGCCGAACGGCGGCGGACGGAGCTCGAAGGCCTGCCCAGGCCCCAGAGCCACCAGCCGAAGCTCATGCTCGTTCCCCAGCCGCGACTGCGGCAGCGCCTCCAGCACACGCCGGCGTACCCGTTCGGCCACCCGCTCACCGACATCCCCGAGCTCGTCCTGCAGAACCTAAAAGCTTCGCTCGACCATGCCCGGAGCGTCGGGCGCCGGCGAGACCACCGTCTCGTTGGCGAAGGACCGCTTGCGTGCCAGGGCCCACTCCCTGAGCTCAGCGAGTTCCGCCTCCGTGAACAGCTCGTCCAGCACCGCGGACTCGGCCGTGAGCACCTCGAGCGGATCGAACAGGGGCGGCGGCTCCTCGTCCGGCGGCGGCCCCGGTTCGGGCTCGGACTCCGACGGCGGTGGCCCGAGCGAAGAAAACGGCGGGAAGAACGGTGGCGAGGGGACGAACGGCGGTGGCGGGGGGACGAACGGCGGTGAGGCTGGCGGGAAGAACGGCGGAGGCGACGGCTCGAAGATCGGCGGCTCGGGCGGCTTGAACATATGCACATCGGCCTTTGCGTACGTCTGTTCGGGTTCGGGCCGCCGGTCGAGTGCCCGCTCTGCCACGGCACGTCCGAGCTGGCCCATCAGCCGCTGACCGATCAGCTGCGCGGCGGCGTCCATCACGGACTCTCCCGCAGCGGGACCGTGCCGCTCGACGGCCTGGGCCGCGATCGCCCGCAGCAGCTGGCGTTCGGCGCCGGAGAGCACCCGGTCGTCAGCCGCGAGCGCCGCGACGACCGCCTCGGCCAGGGCAGCCGGATCCGGAATGTCAGCCATGTCGGCCCACCACCACTCCCTTCTGTGACGGAACCGTCGGCTTCGCACTTCGCATACTCACTTCATCGGCGACACGGCCGACTCAACGGCGCCCGGCTACTTCGTGAGTGGCTGCCAGGCCCCACTCCCACGGGCGGTGGCCCCATGGACAGCCATGGAGGCGAGGTCGGTGCAGGCACGCGCCCAAACTCCCCGGCCGCCAGGGCGGCGAGCGCGTCGGCGGCCCAGCCGGACAACGCGTCCTCCCCGGCTGCGTCCTCGGCCAGTGCCAGATGTGGGTCATCGAGGCGGAACCGGCGCGGGGAGCCGACCGGTGCCGTCGACCTCATGGAAGCCCTGCGCGCCAGTGTCGAGCGGGCCCGGAGTCCGAAGGACACCGGCGAGAAGGCCTCCTCCCCCGGCGCCCGGGCGGTCGGCGGCAAGAAGGCGCCGGCCGCGAAGAAGCGGGCGCGCTCCGGGCCGGCAGCCAAGGGCCGGGAGCCGGCGGCGCTGACGAAGGCCGAGCTGTACGAGAAGGCGGCCGCGGCCGGCATCCCGGGCCGCTCGTCCATGAACCACGACCAGCGCGCCGACGCCCTCGCCCACACCGGCCGCGACCGGCGCAAGGCCTGACCGCCGCGTCATGGACTACTGCGCCCAGTGCGGATGGTGGGCCAAGCCCCACTGCGGGCACTGAAATTCAGCCACGCACGAGGGGTGCCATACCAGCCACCCCGGGCGTAGCGTGAGCCCCGATGGCCCCACCATCCGGCGCCGCCTCTCCCAAGTAGCGGGCGCCCCGAGAGCCCCCCCGATGCGCCCCCGCGCGGCGGGGCCCCCTGCACCCAGCCGCACCCCCGGCGCCTGCGACCCATTCTGTCCTCACGTCCGGGGCGCCAGAACATCGAGCCCTGCCACCGTGCGGGGGATCGTGCGTCACGGTCCAATCACGGGCCCGCGCGTCCAGCCGAGGGCCACGTGGGTTTCGTCAGCATGGCGCGATGCACGCATCCCGCACAGCCCTCGCCCTCGCCGCGGCCGCCGGGCTCCTCGCCCTCACCGGGTGCTCCAGCGACCCCAAGCCCACTGCCGAGCAGCCTCCCGCCAACGGGCCAGCACCCGCATCCTCCCCCGCACCGAAGGCGGACCCGGCCCGCGCCGAACTGGAGAAGGCCGTCCGGGCTTACTCCGCCGCGTACTTCAAGCCGGACGGCACCGCCGCCTACGCCGCCCTCTCACAGCGCTGCGCCGCGAAGATCGGCGACCCCGAGCCCTTCAACGGCGTCGTCGAAGCAGCCGCCAAGACCTACGGCAAGCAGGGCATCACCTCGCTCACGATCGACGACATCGCTGGCAACGTGGCCCACGTCTCGTACACCTACGCCGTGCCGAAGCTCAGCCAGAGCAGCCAGGCGTGGGCGCGCGAAGGCGGGGCCTGGAAGTACGACGGCTGCTGAACCTTTTTGCACCTAGTTGCAAAACCGCGCCCGTGCGTCATCCTGGACCGCTGATCCGGCGTGCCCGGACACAGAACCTGCCGAAGCCCCGCCCCGCGCGGGGCTCTCGTGCGTCACAGACCGGTCACAGGCACCACACAGCACCACCCACCCCGGCCACGATGACCCGATGCGCACACATCACGCCATCACCCTCGCCAGCGCCGCCACGCTCTGACCGGCTGCTCCAGCAGCGCCGACCCAGCGCACAAGGGCACCGACGGCGGAGAGTCGACGCCGACCGCCGCGCCCTCCCCGAAGGTCGACCCCGAGCGGGCCAACCTCGACGCCGCCGTCCGCGCCTACTCCGCCGCGTACTTAGGGCCTCGGCCGGAACGAGATCCCGCGCCGGATCGGCCGCGGCACCCGAGCCGTCTCGGTCAACTGCGCCTGGATGGGCCTCGCCTTCGATCGCACCGCCACCGAAGCCGCGACCGCCGCCCGGGTCGCCGACCTCGCCGAGAAGCGGTCCATCCTCGCCGACGCCTTCATCGACGACGCGCTCCGCCTGTCTTCGCAGATGTGGGAGCCGACGGTCGTCTACAACTTCGGTGGCAAGGACCACGTCTACGAGGAGAAGCAGGTCGCAGAGCCGCCGCCGGCCGACAAGCGCGCGCTGATGACCGCCGCGATGGCCACGGCCGCGCAGTCGCTGCGCATGGTGCCGCCGGAGACCGAGACCCAGGGCATGGCCGCCGTCGACCAGTGGCTGAGGGGGATGACGGGCGGCACCCCCGCCCCGGAGTAGCCGACGGGGAGGGGGCCCGCGATGTACAAGGCCCTCGTGGGAAAGCAGCTCCGCAGCACTCAGCTCGCGACCCCGCGCGGGAACCTGTGGGAGGGCGCGGTCCGGTCGTCCAATCGGAACGACCAACCCCGAAGGGCCCAACCACTGGTTGAAGAAGAAGTTCCCGAACCGGGCCCGCTTCCACCTGCGCCGCGACGGCACGATCACCGAGTCGCAGGCTGACGACGCAATCGACCTGCACAGGTTCTCGTTCAGCCTCGACGACAACCCGTACTTGCCCGCCAAGTACGTCGCCGACCTCAAGGTCGAGTACCAGGGCCTGTTCTACAAGCGGTACGCGTGGCGGGAAGTCCGACGGGCACGGTCGTGGTCAGGCCACCGTGACGCGCAGGACGTACGGCTCGCCCGTACTGATCGCCTGCGCCTATTCCCGGAGGTCCGCGTCCGTGAAGCCGAGCAGCGCCTCGTCGGCGGCCCGGCGCAGCAGCGGGAGGATCTCGGCGACGGGCCGGCCGCGGCGTAGTTCGGCGAGCTGGGCGAAGGCCCGTTGGTAGGGGGCTCCGTACGTGCTCGCGGTGTCGGCCAGCAGGTGGTCAAGGTGCTGTCGCTTGATGCTGATCTCGCCCGTGGCCCGCTCCTTCGGTCCTCCGGGGCCCCGTCCGGTCCGGGGCCTCGTCTTCGACGCTACGAGGCCGGTCTGACATCGCCCCCGACCCGGCAAGGGGCGCGTCCCCGCTGATGAGGTCCTGGAGCTGCTCGCGGACGGGTGGCGGCATCAGCCCGTCGGTGGCGAGGAGGTGCCACTGGCAGCCGGGAATGCGCTGGTCGAGCCGGTGGAACTCTCCGAGCTGGTAGAGCAGCACCAGAGCGGGTTCTGGCTCAGCTTGTGTGGTGAGGGCACGCTGAGTAACCGGTTGGGGATGGGAGCCCAGGCTGGCTAGGCTCTCGTCATGAGCGGTCCGGTGTTGGTGATTGAGTTGGCGGAGCCCGTACCACCCGTATCCATCCAGCGGCTCCGGGAACTCCTTGTCCGTTCCTCATCTCACTTTGCGGAGAAGCGGGTCGGCGAGTACGACCTGAACATTCACGCGGAGAGCCTCGGCATCGCCGAAACCGGGGGCATGGACGGACGCCGGCCCGTCATGGTCTCTCTCATGGGACCCGGCATCGGCGACGAGAACATCTTCGAGGCCGAGCACGCCGACGAAGTCGACCAGAAACCCCTCATCGGCTTCACCCCGACCCACGCCGTCGACGTCATAGCGTTCTGCAACAGGCCGGTCGACCACATCGTCACGGCCCTGCTGACCGCTGCTGTCATGGACGTGATCGGCGGCGTCGCCAACGCCGAACTTCGTGAGGATCAAGTCCCGATCGTGACCGACCTTCCAGGCATCATCGCGACGATGACGGATCCGTGGCCTGCCGCCTACGGTTCAGCGGAATTCCTCAGAGCGTGGGCTCGGCAGCCCGGCTTCCGGCTCCTGAAGTAGTCGCAGACCAACTAGTTTTTAGGCCAGAAGCACACGTTTGCGTAACAGGGTGAAGCCGGCGCGGCCGAACATCTGACGCTTGAGCATCTTGATCCGGTTGACATGGCCTTCGACGACTCCGGAGTTTCAGGTCAGGGTGAGGCCAGCGATCACTGCAGCGCGGTCGCGGTCGATGCCAGCCGCAAGCGTGTGGAGGCTCGGGAGATCGTCCTGTTTCACGGCGTCGAGCCAGTCCGGTAGTCGCTCGCCCTGGCGCTCGGTGAGCATGGTCGCGAAGGACCGGACGTGCCTGGTGAGGGCGTCGATCTCGGGGCAGTTGGCCCGGACGTTCTTCAGGTGGAGTTGCTCGGCATCGGACAGGTTTTCCGGGCGGCGCAGAACCCACCCGGCGACTGCCCGGGGTGAGGGCGGCCCGGCTGTCACAGGCCGTGGCGAGGTGCGCTTCTGGCGGAGGTAGGCGCGAACGCGCTGGTAGCTGCCCTGGTAGCCGAGCGGGACGATCTCTTCCCACAGTTTCCAGGCGTTGGTGCAGCCCTCGTTCCACCGGTCGTCGAGGTAGGCCTTGTAGTCGTCGAGGACGGAGGTCCGGGCCTGCCACTGACCGGTGAAGAGGTCTTCCGGCTTGGCGGCGTCCGCGTACCGCTTGACGGTTCGGCTCGTCATGCCGAGTTGCCGCTGGATCGCGCGACGGCTGTGTCCTGCCTCCACCAGGGCATGGACGGTGGCGTGAACGGTTCGGGTCCGGTCAAGGAACCGGTGCCCGGTCGGCCATGGCGAATTGGACGACTCCTCAGCAGGGTCGGGCTCCTCCTCGGTCGTTTTAGGCGCCTCAGGGACCAGGACGCGCAGGCACTGGCGGTCTGGGCGATGCTCCGCTCAGCGGCCTCGCTGAGGTTGTCGGGTCGGGTCCGGGCGCGGTTCCTGGATTGCTCCAGGACCGTTTCCCGGACCCGCCCGCCGAACCCGGCGTGCGACTTTCACCGCACCGGGCTCTCCGCGAGATCATGCCGTTGGGATCGGCTCGGTCAGAGCTCCGGCCAGGGCGTCGGAATACTGTTGCCTCGGTAGCGGTAGCGGGTGACCGGCACCGTGGCGAGGTTGAACAGTTCGATCCCTTCCATGCGGATCGCTCCCCATCCTTGCGGAGTGTGGAGCCATCGCCGGATGGCCTTCCACGTCATGCGGTTGCGGTGCATCACCCAGTGCACGACTCTCCACCAAACGAAGGTGGCAAGGCGCGACAGAGTGTGCTTGGCAACCGCGTGCTTGAAGTAGTTGGCCCAACCGCGCTGGATCTGGCTGATCCTGATCAGCGCGACCCTGTAATCGAGATGCGACAACCTGAGGGTCAGTGACTTGATCTTCCGTTTCAGCGTCTCGACCGGCTTGTCGGCGATGAACGTGTAGACGTGCCACTTGTCCGTTCCCCGCTTGCGGTTCCACACGATGTGGAACCCGAGGAAGTCGAACCCATCGGCCAGGTGGACGATCCGGGTCTTCGGCGGCGACAGGACCAACCCCATCGTCGCCAAGACCTCACTCACCTGCCCGCGAAGCTCCTCGACGTGTTCTCTGGTCCCGTGAACCATGACGACGAAGTCGTCCGCGTAGCGGACGAGTCGCCAGGTGCCCAGGCCATGTTTCCGTCGACGCTCGCGATCCCGCCGGGTCGCCATCGTGTTCGTCCACTGCTCGGCGGCAAAGTCGTCGAGCACGGACAGCGCGATGTTGGCCAGCAGGGGTGAGAGGATCCCTCCCTGGGGCGTCCCGGAGGTGGTTTCGTTCCGTTCACCGAGCTCGGTCATAATCCCGGCCTTGAGGAACGCCTTCACCAGCGCAAGCACCCGCTTGTCCTTCAGCCGCATCCGCACCCGGCCCAGCAGGGCCGCGTGGTCGATCCGGTCGAAGCACGCCTCGATGTCAGCGTCCAGCACCCATCGGTAACCCTGAGTGCCGAACAGATGGATCTCGGCGATAGCGTCGTGCGCACGCCGGTTGGGCCGGAATCCGTACGAGCACGGACGAAAGTCCGCCTCAAAGATGGGCTCCATAACCAGCTTCAGCGCTGCCTGAACCACCCGATCAGCGATGGTCGGGATCCCCAGACGACGCAGTTTCCCGCCCGCCTTGGGGATCATCCGCTCGCGCACCGGCATTGGCCGAAAGACCCCTGCCCTCAACTGCGAACGGATCTGCTCCAAGTATGCTTCCGCCCCGAATGCCTGCACGTGATCGGCACGAAGGCCGTCCACGCCCGCAGTTCGGGCTCCGGTGTTGCCTGCGACCCGCTCGAACGCCACCACCAAGGTGGCCGGGTCACAGACGAAGTTGAACACATCGTCGAACCGGAAGCCGTGATCGGCTACCGCCCAACGGTGCAGCTTGATCTGCATCTTCCGTACCCGTAGCTCGGCGTACTCAGCCACCGGCCACGTGACCGGGGCATCCACCCCGGTGTCTTCGGACATTGCAGTACCTCCCTTGCAATCTCGCTGCCGCCCTTCGCCATGTGGCCGGCTCTCCCGGCCTCGGACTACTACGGCGGCTCCGCCCCTTGCCCAGTCTGCTCGGCAGACGATGTGCCCAGCCCGTCCCGGCCGCGCTGGCAGCGCGGACGAGGGGCGAGACCGGGAAGGTTCCCGTGTTCACCGATCGATCGCTCGACGGAGGAGGCACCCGGCTATACCCCCGCGGCATCGCCACAGCTAACTCGCAGCACTTCGCTGTGGCCTCCCGAGTCGTCTAGCACAAACCACCCGAAAGTTCCCCGGCACCGCCAACAACGGTGCGGGTGCGCGCCGCTACCAGCCCAGATCCGCCAGGTTCGAGCTGGTGGCACCTTAGGAGGCTTCACACACCGGTTCCTCGCGTATACCTCTCCGTCTCGCTTGCCGGACCCGCACCATCTGGCAGTGCTGATACGTCCCGGCTTTGTAGGGGCCGCTTGCCACCCTCCCCGGCATCTCCCGGCTCAGGCTGCCCCCAGCTTCACCGCCCTGCTGCGACAGGACAGCGGCGAAGGTCTCCCACCTCCACTCGATCAATCGGCGCCTCACGGCGCACGTGCCAGAGATGCCACCGGTCCGCGACCTGCACAGCCTGCGGTGCGCCGACGGTGGCGCCCTCGGCGAAGAACGGGGCGCGGTCCCGGCATACGACCTCGATTCCGGGCCGTTCGGCCAGCCACGCGGCCAGGCTCGATGACTCCCGGTCGGGCAGCAGGTCGACCGGCCGGCGGGTCTCGATGTCCACGAGGACGGTGCCGTAGTTCCGGCCTTTGCGGGTGGCGTACTCGTCGACGCCGACCACTCGCGGGGCGGGCACCTCCGACTCGGGAAGTGCGTCGATCAGCCGCAGGACCGTGCTGCGGCTGATCGGCACGCCGACGACGTGGGCCAGGCGGGCGCCGGCCCGGCCCGCGGGGGCGAGGCCGATCGCGGCCAGGGTCGAGCGGAGCCGCTCGGTCCGCTGACCGTGTCTTCGGGTCAGGCCGGCTATTTGCTCGACGAACGTTTGACGTCCACACTCGGCGTTCCGGCAGGTGAACCGGCGGACCCGCAGCTGGAGTACGACGCTTCGTCCCGCACTCGGAGCATCAGCGGGAAACCGCAGGTAGGAGCCGTGAACCCGGCAGGACCACGTTCCGCAACCCGGGCACCAGGCGCCCGCGGCGGTGCACCGCACTCCAACACGCACTATCGCGATGTTCACGTCCACCGACAGCACCGCGACGTCGTCGACCGACGGGAACAGCAGTCCTCCAGCAGGAGCAAGACCTCTTTCACAAACCGAACTGTCGGGGCAGTCGCTCCTGCCACTGCTCATTTCGAGGCAACTTCCGGAGACGTCAAAGGAAGTTCAGCGGTCACTCACAGTGCACGGACCACACAACCTGAGCCAGAACCCGTTCTCATGAACAAAGCCAGTCCTGCTGGAGGTGTGAGCTGGGGGTCCGGAGTTTTAGATCCGTCCGGTGTGCTGGGTGTCGTGTCGGCCACAGCCCGAGTTTCACGATCTTCGCGCTCCCCCTTGGCCCAGTCGCCGGGAAACCACCGGAACGAGCGCCAGCACACGGCGTGTGGCGCCGACCGCTCACCCGACTGCTGCGGCCGGCCCCGATCCGAACCGCGGCACGTCCTCCACCGTCACGTCCAGGCGCACCCGTTGGAAGCGCAGCGGGTGGCGGGAGACGCCGCCGCGGTCCACAGCCCGGTCGGCGCTGATCTCCGCCACCAGGTCGGGGCGGACGAGGATCGCGTCCAGGGTGTCGCGGGATCCCCACGCGGTGGCGAACCGCACCCCCGTCCACGGGTGGTCGGGGTCGACGGCCGTCAGGTGCTCGGCGACCTGGCGGGACTGCTCGGGGCGCAGCGGGACGGTGCGGCCGATCGCGCGCAGCCGGCCCTCATCGTCGTAGCGGCCCAACACGAGGAGCTGTGGGTGCGCGAGGGTGCCCGTGATGGCTCCGATGACCGCCTCGGTGGTGTCCCTCCTCCACTGGTGAAGTAGCGGTATTGCGTACCTGCGCAATTCCTCCTACTTGTGGTCAAGCACAGCTTGCCCTCAGCGTGTCCTTGGAGGGCTTCGGTGCTCCTCGCGGGCTACGGCCCCGTCGAATCGCCGCGGCCAGGACCTAGGGTTCGGGAGACCGGCCCCCGGTACGTTCAGGCGCGGCCACTCGACGGCCTTCAGCATCCCGGTCCGGTACCGGCCGCGCACAATCGAGCGTCACAAGCCTGCGAGGGCGAGCAGCTGGTGCATCCATGTGGTTGGCAGGTTCGGGTTTGCGGCTGCAGTGGCCGCGACGGATTCCGACGGATCAGAAAGCAGCCGCGTCAGGTCCTCAGCCGGAAGTCGGGGATGGGTCGCGATGGTGCGGCGCACCATGTGGTCGGGGTCAGCCGCTAGCCGGCGCGCGAGTCCCACCGGCAGGTCGGGGTCCCGCGGGGCCAGCTGCCTCATTCTGGGGTCGGGGTCTGTGGCCAGGCGCCGCAGTACATCTGCCGGAAGAGGGAAGTCGTCGGCCGGCCGCCATCTGACCATTTTCTCCGGGCGGTAGGTTCGCTCAATGCGCTCGGCGGTGTCGGGATCGATCCGGTCTCGGGCGTGAAGTGCCATCGTGGTACGCACACTGCTCTCCTCGTCGTCGAGCAGTTGAGCGACGAGCGGCGGCGCCAGGTGGTCGGACATCGCGGCCGAGGCGCGGAAGCAGACGTATGGCGAGTCCACGTACGGCACGGGGTCGGCCGTCACCCACGGCAGGCGCAATGTCCGGAGCTCCGCGCGTGCTATCTCGCCAGTGAGTTCCCGGTCGAGCTCGTCGTCGTCCGGGGCTTGGTGGTCCGCGAGCCAGTCCAGCGGAGGCACGTCGGACACGATCTGTACATGAATCGCAGCACGGATCGGCTCCGGTGTGTCCTGACGGGCGAAGACACGGAGTGCAACGCACAGGTTGGGATCCTGGGCAAGCTTGTCGCGCAATGCCGGCGGCAGGTCGGGGTGCTCCGCGAGTTCCTCGCGCACCTCATCGTTCGGATCTTCGGCCAGCCGGTGGGCGGTGGCGGTGTCCAGCCTGCAGTGGCGCACCGCCCCGGCGCGCGTGACCGGGTCGGCCAACAGGTCCGGAACGAGGTCTGCCGGCGGAACGGGATGGGGAAGCCGGCGAAAGTAGGTGGCGCAGGCCCCTGCTCGTACTGAGTCGTCGGGGTCTGTCAGCAGCAGTCGGCGCACCGGTTCCGGGGCCGTCGTCCACCATTGGGCAAGCGTCGCCCGGACCTTCGGGTTCGGGTCCACCGCCAGCAGGGCACGGAGGTCTGTCGGCATGTGAGCGCTCTCCGCCAAGTGTTCGCGGACCTGAGGGTCGCCGTCGTCGAGCAGCAGCTCGAACAGCTCTCGCGGTGCGTCGTCCGCTGCAATGACCAGAGCCCTGCGTATCGCGGGATCCGGGTGCTCCGCGAGAATCATCCGGAAGGCCTGTGGGAGGCTGCGGTTCAGGGCGAGAGAGTGTGTGAGCCAGTGATCGTCTGTGGCAATGATCTCGGCGATCACGCCATCGCTCAGGTCCGGCCGCTCGGCCACCCTGCCAAAGCCCTTGCGGTATCCGAGGAGCCGGTGGACGAGCTCCGACGGTAGTGCAGGGTTTTCCGCCAGCCCGTCCACCACCTTGTCGAGATGCACCGGCGGCGGTGTGGCGTCCGACATGGCAAGCGGCCTTTCTGCCTCGGCGATCCGACCACCGAGTCTCTCACGCGCGTTCGTTGGGGATCCGGCGGTCGTGACAGGCACTTCCTTCTTTCCGCGGTCGCGCGGCGGCGTGTGACACGGCGAGACCATCTGCAGGAGCCTCAGCTCGCCCGCCTCGGCTCGGAGTATCAAGCCGGGGCAGGGGTACCACTCGAGCAGTGAACAGACCGCAGCCCGGCAGCGTTCTACGGCGCCGCCAGATAGTGGGACCAGCTTTCGCTGACGAGCTGTGCCCAGCGGTTGGCGGTGTGGGGCTGGATACCGAACAGGTCTGCCATCACCATCGGGGGATGTCGGCGATGGCCTCGATCATGGCGGTGTTGCGGGCTGCTCGGGCCGGAAGACCATGGCGCCGGAGTGTGTCCGCAAGGCCCAGAGGGTTACGAGGACAGCCGGGGCTCTGTCCCGGAAGCAGAAAGGAGAGTTCGTCTTCAAAAAATTGTCGTCGGTGGGCCGACGTGCCGCTGAGGTGGTCGATCTGTACCTCGATGAGGCGGCCCAGGGTGGGCGGAAGGATCACTGGATGACGGTTGATAGTGAGGTAGGCAGCTTCCGAGTCGCGGCTGTAGCGGTCGGCAGTGAGTTCGACGATGCGTGAGAGAGGAAGAGCGTAGAGGCGGATCAGGGCACCGGTGATTCGAATGTCCAGCGGGAGGGAGGTGTCGGTCAGGCATCGTCGTAGTTGTTCGTGGTGGGCGTCCTCAGGCTGGAAGGTGGCTGGGTACTGGCTGGGCGGGTAATGGATGTCGAGGCCGGTGACCAGGCGACGTGTTTGAGCCCAGCGAATGAACGAGATGATGGTGCTCGCCTTGCTGGGGTGGGTGGCCGTCCACCAATCAAGGTCTGGCTGCTTCAGGGTGCTGAGCTGGAGCTCGTGCGTATCGAGCCAGGCCAGGAATTGTTGCGCGCAGCGGATGTTGTTGGCGTCGCCCTTACCTGCGCTGACGGTGTAGCGGGCGCGGGCTGAGCGTCGTCGCGCGTCCCGGACGGTGTGTCACTGCGCGAAGGGACGGATGATATTCGCGTGGTGAGAAGGCAGATTGGCCAAAGTGCGCGTGACCCAGCGTTCGAGGCGGGCGAGATTCTCGTCCCGCTTGGCGAGGAGCCCTGCTGTGACCAGCAGCCCGCGGATGTAGGACGTGGGGGCGTTCTGCGGGAGAGCGTCGAGGGCTCCGTGGGTGAGGCCGCCCGGTTGGCGGACGAGCTGGGCCAGGAGATGTGCTGAAGGACTGCGGCGGACCCAGGCGAGGACCGGGTAGGGGTTGGCTGCGTCGGTCAGGACTGAGAGCAGCGGCTGCAGGTGGTCCGGCACGGTGCCGGCGTCATCCGCCAGGAGATGTCGGAGCTGGTCTGTGAGGGAGCAGTGAGGACAGAGCCCTTCAAGACGGAGATCGGCTGGCGCAGTGCAGAGGCTGCAGCGCGCAGAGGCATCCTCGTGGTCGCAGCAGGTCGCGCACAGACCGTTTCCCGCGATGGTGCGGCCGACGAGAATGCGGACTGCACCGCACTCGGCACAAGGCGCTGCTGACTTGCGGTGTCTGTAGTAGCAGGGAGAACAGACCGGACCCAGAGGCCAGGTCACTTTCGTAGGGCTAGGACGACCACACGGGCCGCAAGGACGAATCGGGCGAGGGGCGCAGGTGTGGCAGTGAAATGCTCCCCTGCCCCGGTCGGACCTGTGGCCGGGGCGGACCCGGCCGCAGATGGCGCATTGCCCTGCGGGCTCGCGGTAGCACCGGGCGCAGGTGTCAGGGCGGGACGCTGTGGCGCGGGCCACGATGGGAGCGGTGAGCCCGCAGACCCCGCACGGGCGCGGTGGGCTGGTGTAGCAGCGGCCGCATACCGGCCCCTCGGCGGTGTGGGCGTTGACTCTCCTTGTTTGGCAGTGGCAGCATTCCTGGAGGTTCTGGGCACACAGTTCTGGCACAGGTGTCCTCCCTCCGGCAGCCGGCGGACGGGCACCATCATGCGATGGAAGTCGGAGCATTCTTTGCGTACTTCAGGTTCCCGGAGGCGGCACGGCGTACAGATCGGTCCCTCTGGCCGCCGTGCCCGTACCCGTCGTTCCTGGCCGCACCGGGCACAGACCTGGCGGCGCCCACTCGCACTGCAAGATCGACAGATCCGGCCCGCGGCAGAGGCGACGGTGGGCAGCGGCTCGGTGCGGCCGCAGTCCACGCACACCACCTTCGTCACCCGGTCTGCGTGACCGGCTTCGACAAGCAAGTGACGCAGACGCACCAGCACTGCTGGAACATCAGAAGCCGCCGAGGTAAGGCAGTCCGGACGCTCGGTAACGAGCCTGGCCAGACAGTGGGCGTTGGCTCCCTTCCAGGCTTTGGCACCCTCCAGGGCGGCCTGCCCGACGGCATCACTCAGACCAGGGCCGACAGCGTTCCGCAGGAACGTCCACCACGAGACGCGACCTGTCCAACTCGGCACGTAGCCGCCGTCGGTCCGGCGTCAGCGGCCTCATGGCCGACCGGGCCGGCGAACGACCGTGCGGCGAGCATTCAGCGGGATGGGCCCGCTGTCACCGTCGGCGGTCTTCCTCGCCTGCGCGTTGACCACGATCGGCTCGATCAGATCATTGGGTGTGCACTGCAGGATCTCGCACAGCGCGACGAAAGTGTCCATGCTCATCCGCTGCGGCGGCTGGTGGCTGCATAGGTGAGAGCGGGGTTCTGGCACAGATCTTGGGGAGCGGTTGCGGAGGGTGACGGGGAGCGTTCGTTTTGTCAAGTGGGACGGCAGGCCTCGCAGACGTGGTCGTCGATCGCGGCCACCAAGTCCTGAGCCAGTGCCTGCACGGCGACGTCCCCGTCACCGGCCAGCCTGGCTGCCAGGCTCCTGCCGTCGAGCACAGCTCGGTGAGCCGCCTATTGAACGTCGAGCCGTGGAGGATTGGCCTGTTCGAGGATCGTCATGAGCAGCTCGATTACACCGGAGCGGCTGGCGACAGAGTCAGTTACCGCGAGATCCCACAGAAACGGAACGGCCTCGGCAGTCGCGTCGAAAACAGACAGCTCACCGAGCCATAGCCCAAGATCACTCAACGCTGAAGCGCTCGTCAATGCATCGCCCCACGCCACCCGTGACAGTCGGCCCGGAACCTCTTCCGCTGATCCGTACGCGTGCGTCAGCTCGTGCCACTGAACGCGGCTCATGCCCTTGAGTATCGTCCCCACCGCGCACTCCAGTTCTCATATCCGCCTGCGACGCCAAGGGCCCCTATTTCACCTCACGGAGCACATCAACCGCGAGCCTGTCCGGTAACGCTGGATGGGCGTTCCCAGAACTCGGTTCTGGCAGGCCTTGGAGCTCGGAGTGCTACTGGAGGAGGATCATCTTGCGGAGTAGTTCGAATCCGGCTCGGCCGTAGAGCTGCCGCTTGATCTTCTTGATGCGGTTCACGGCGCCTTCGATGCTGCCCGAGCTCCAGTCCAGGGTGAGCCCCGCTGTCACGGCGTCGAGGTCCCGGAGCAGGTGGAGTGCGAAGCCGGTGAGGCCGGGCAGTTGGCTGGCGTCGACTGCGTCGATCCAGACAGGGGGTGTGGCGCCGAGGCGGTCGGTGAGTATCTCGCCGAAGTCGCGGACATGCCGGGCGGCCGTGTCCAGTTCGGGGCAGCGGGCCAGGACATCCTTCAGGCCTGCGCGGTCGTCCTCGCTCAGCGCGGTGGGGTGGCGGGTGAGCCAGCCGGTTACCTGGCGCACCGTCGGATCCGGGGCGGTGTGCCGGCCGGAGTTCCGCGGAGGGTGGCGATGTGGGTGCGGACCATCTGGTAGGTGACGGGCGCGTTGTCGGCTACGAGTTCACTGTGGAGGTGGGTGACGCTGGTGCATCCCGCGGCGAATCGTCGTTCCAGGTAGCGCTTGTAGGGGTCCAGCCTGCTGGGTCGGGGCCGGTTGTCGCGGATGGTGTCCTGCCATTGTGCGGCGTTCGCGTACCGGAGCACGGTGTTGAGGCCCCAGCCCAGGTGCCGGGCAATCGCCCGGCGTGAGTGACCTTGGGCAGAACCCCTCACTCACCGGCACGCCACCGGACTCACCCACCCGTTCACCAGCGTGGGCGTCCGGGAAGCCGCCGCGCGTGGACGGCTCGGCCGCTGCACGGGCCGAGTGATGCCGATCCTGAATTTTGGCTCTGCCCGGAGTTTCGTGAAAGGCCAGTCATTACCATCAGCCTCCCCGGCATCAGTGGTTTACTGCTAGCGGGAGCCGACAGGTTGTCAGCGCCATCCGGCACTATCTCGGTGTGCATATCAAGACGACAGGTCCTGGCGCCCGCCAAGGCCGGAACTTCCACTCTCTGGTCGCGGCCGGCGCTGTGCTGTACATAGCAGAGTGTGACGAGCTCGATGCTCTGAAGGTAGGTGTCACAAGCCGGGCCAGTCGCACCAGCCGGGTTCGGCGGCATGCTCGACACGGGTGGCGCACGACAGCCGAGATCCTTTTCGACGACGGCCGACAGGCCTTCGTAGCGGAGCAGGCCATCCTGGCGTTCCTGCGGGCGTGCGGCGCACGGAAAACCCTCAGGCAGGAGCAGCTGCCGCAAGGCGGCTACACAGAGACCATCGCGTTCGCTCGGCAGGCTCATCTAAGTGCCGATCAACTGCTCGCGGTTGCTCAGGTCGCCGCTGGGATCGTTGAAGCCACCGAGAGTCCGCTGTACATGATCGAGGTGGGGTGCAGCGAGGTCATCGTGGCTGCGACTCACATGGTTGAGCACGTCCAGACGCTGCGTCGCGCCGGCCGTCGGCAGGAAGCGGATGAGTTGGCCATCAAGGCCAGGCTTGCCCTCGACAAGACCATCAAAGTCTTCCGAGCCTTAAGGGACGCTCTGGAGAGCTGACCGGTCGTCTCGCCGACGTTGGAATGGGTAAGGCCCACGGCTGCGGGTCGACCGCCACCACCACCTGCGGGTCGGAAACCTCCGCAGGTCCACGGAGATCATTCACGGAACTGCGGCCAGAGCCTGAATTTTCCTCAGAGGGCGGTTCGTGAGTTGATGTCCATTTCCGGGTTGAGCCGAAGCATGACAGTTGTCACCAAGGCAGGCGTGTTGGCACGAGAGGCGCTGAACGGGGCACGCCGGGTGTGTCTGAGCGCCTGAGCTGGAGAGTGAGCATCATGGTTGGCGAGATGCGGGTCTCGTGTGCGCGTAAGCAAGTAGGGCGAGTGAGTGTTTCACCGCGAGGGGAGACGTCGACGCACTACCGCGAGGGTTCCTGTGGCGAAGGACAGCAGCAGGAGCGCGAGGCCTGTGAAGATCACGGGATTCACCCAGCCCGGAGCCAGCTCGGTTCCCACACCGTCTGACGTGACGCACTGAGCACCGACCGGCAACGTCCATCGCGTCACCACATGATCGCCCGACACGCCCTTCGACGCGCACATCTGATCCGGGTCCAGGATGTAGAACCCCGACATCACACCCCACGAGTACGCGCCGTACGCCGCCGCGCCGGCCAGGACCGCTACCAGAGCGCAGGTGGCGACGCTGGGCAGGTGGCCGACCAGAACCGGTTGCTGCTTACAGACCCGCCGGACGAGCGCGACGGCAGCGCCCAGGCCCATGCAGGGCGCCAGGAACGGCCCGAGGAGCAGGGCGAGAAACAGAAGATCATCCATGCCTGCCCAGACATCACCCGGACAGGACCGGTTCCACCGATTCGCCTGAACCGAACTGCCTGAGCGCTCGACGTGGCGACCGCCGCCAGCTGGAGGCTGACTATCCGAGCCAGCGACCAGCAGAGCGTCGGAGCCGGTGACACCCACCGTGCTTCGCGCACTGCTGGTGACAGGTAGCGCGCCGATCTGGTGACAACCACTGTGCTTCGCTCGACCGAAGTCGCAGGTCAGCGGGTGCCGATGGTGACAACTATCGAGCTTCGGCACACGAGTGAGGCTGGGCAGGGCTGTCGTCGCGGTGCTCGGTCGGCTACTGCTTCCTGGTGAAGCTGCCGGTGTCGATCTCGGTGAGGACATCGAGCTTGACCAGGCGTTCCAGCTTGGCGCGGGTGCCCTCGATGTTCTTCGGCAGCAGTTCGTGGTCGAGAGCTTCGCAGACATCGCGGGCCCGGAGCGGGCCGGCGCCCTCGTTGAAGACGGCGAGGATGCGGGGGTAGTCCGGGTGCTCGGGCAGGTCGGACGAGACCGGGTGGGCGGGGAGCCGTTCGCCCAGGGCGGTGACGGTCTTGCGGGTGATGGCCAGGTGTTCGAGGTGGGTCTCGGCTTCCCGCAGCCGGGCCTGAAGTGCGGCGATCTGGGTGCGGAGGTCGTCGGCCAGGGCTCGAGCGGCGTCCTCCTGGATGCCGAGCGCGTCGAGCAGGGGCTGGATGTTCACGCACTCACCGTCTGCGGGTCGCGCCAGGTGGGAGTGTTCACGCCGGTGAGCCGACGGGCCATGACCTGGGTCATCGCCCAGTAGACGCGGGAGGCGGAGGAGGCCAAGCGGTGCTCGTAGTTGCGGACCAGGCGCCGGTGCAGTATCAGGATCCCGTAGGTCTGCTCGTCCTTCCACCGCTTCGGCTGCGGGACGAACCCCTTGTCCTGCGGGTTGCGTTCGACGATCTCCACGTTGATCCCGAGCGTGGAGCCGTGGCGACCACGGCGTTCTTGAAGCCCTGGTCGACCAGGGCCTTCTCGACGGTGCCGCCTGCGTTCTCGGCGACCTGGTCGAGCAGGGCGATGCCCGCGGCGTTGTCGTGCGCGCTCGCGGCGAGGACGGTGACGGCGATGACCAGGCCCAG
This sequence comes from Streptomyces sp. NPDC002138, assembly GCF_040296485.1. NCBI lineage: Bacteria > Bacillati > Actinomycetota > Actinomycetes > Kitasatosporales > Streptomycetaceae > Streptomyces > Streptomyces sp. NPDC002138. The sequence goes on from NZ_JBEOXE010000013.1 coordinate 65,685, forward strand.
CACGTCCACGGCCAGTCCCCGCTTGCGGCCCGGCACCCGTTTCCCCGCTTCCCGGCCGGTCGTGGAGGTGGGAACCCCGGCAGCCGCGTGGACACTCTGGGTGTCCAGCACCACCAGGGTCGGGTCCTCTAATCGGCGGGCCCGCTCACGGACCTGGCAGCGCAGGAGTTCATGGATGACCTGGTCGGTCCCGTCGTCGCGCCAGGCGGCGAAGTAGTAGTACGTCGCGCTCTTCGGCGGCAGGTCGTGGGGGGAGGTAGGTCCACTGGCAGCCGGTCCGGCTCTGGTAGAGGATCGCGTTCACGATCTCCCGCATCGCATAGACGCCCTGGTGGCCGCTGACCGAGCGGTGCCGGTCCTTCCATGCCGTGATCACCGGCTCGATCAACGACCACTGCCAATCCGATAAGTCGCTTGGGTACGGCTTACGTTCACTCACCACGCCACCCCAACAGACCACCGGTTGCGGACCAGTGGATTCCGCCCATACCCACACCATCAGGCGACGACAGAAACACTCAAAGACTCATGAACCGCCCTATAAGAACGCCAAGCCCCAATGCAGCCCATCATCCGTCCCTCAGCAACCCCTCACACGACCGAAGCCCTCCAGCCACAAACCACAGCCGCCCAAAGACCCGTCCATCCACACACCAGCACAACCTCGTTCACCCCCCTCCCTCACTCTCTCCCCCCTCCATATATAAGTCTGGCTGGTCACCATCATCGGCTGCGAGAAGTTGGACTATGCCAACCCCGGGGAAATCACCGGTCTTGTGGAACGCACGCACTTCCCATCGCCCTGCGGGCACCGGAACTGGGGCTTCGGCCGGTTTGCCTCTGCCGTCGGGGTAAGGAACGCCGAGATCCTCGCCGGCCTCGGCCGAGTCCATGAGGACAGCGGGGCCGTCAGTCTCCCAGACTCCGCACTTCTCCCACGGCGTCGCCGGGTCGCTCAGGACGGCCTCGGCGGCGGCGAGCAACTCCGGGCCGGAGTCGGCGGCGAGCCACCGCAGGAAGATCCTCTGCTCGGCCAGGTAGCAGGTGGTGGCGGGCTCGTCGCCGAGCACCAGGACGGACGCAGTGCGGGTGTCGCCCAGGCTGATCACTTCGGCGTGCTCCTCAACCGCGCAGGCTCGGTCGTAGTCGTCCAGCTGGTCGGTGCCACCGACCATCACACCGTCCTCGGTGCAGCCGCCCCACTGGTGCAGGGCCGATACCGGGAGGACGATCAGCGGCCCACCCATGGACGGCACCCAGGTCAGATCAAGTCTGTGGCGGATAGCGTTGTCGCTGTTACTCATGCGCGTAGTCTGCCGCTGCCCAGTGACAGGATCGAACGGTCGTACCAGGCACAGACCCGGCCCGCGGCACGGTGAACTCCCCCGCCTGTCCGGCCGCAGCAGCTGTTGAGTTCCGCGCCTGCAGCGCTGTCACCTGTACTGGGAAGGTTCCCTGGCCGGCCGGTGAGTTCACCGGTGAACTCACCAGCCAACGTGTTGTCCATCCATGACCCCGCAGGGCTGGTGATGGTGAGTGAGTCGGTGAGGACCGCGCCGTTTTGTGGAGTGCAGGCACATCCCCTCACGGAACGGGCACCCGCCCGCCGAACGCCAGAGCCGCGCCCTCACCTGGGAGCCGCCGAGTTGCGGCGCCCGTACCAGCACCCGTTACACGGACACCCCCGCCTCCCCCCTGCCCGCCAGGTCCTCACCAAGCACTCGCACGAGCACACCGCCCAGCTTCACCACGAACCGTCCGCCAGCACCTGGACCAAAGCCATCCAGGCCGCCCGCGCCACCACCCAGCCACAGAACGAACAGTCGTGACCGGGGCCGCAGGCCCGTCCACCGGCTCCTCCCTCACCAGCTGGACACCCACCCACCAGCCCCGCAATCTCACCAGCCAGGAGCAGACCATGAGCCACACCACCCGCCCCCTACCCGCCGCGCTCGGCAACTGGACCTGTACCTGCTCCGCCACCAACCCGCGCCACTACGACGCATGCAGTGAATGCCAGGCACCCAGCTGGACCTGCGCAACCTGCGACGAGGTCAACCCCGACCGCCGCAGCCACTGCAGCGAATGCGACAACACCATGCCCGACGAAGCCCTCGGAGACCGCGACGAAGGGTTCGAGATGACCTACCCGGAGTGGATCAACATCCAGGTAGGTCCCCGGCGCACCGGCGGTCACTACGACCACGGCACTGCCGACACCGCGTACGAAGTCCTCGCCATCGACCGCGGCCCCCGCACCGACTGGTCCACCTGGCAGATCACCGCCCGCTACACCGACGGCCGGACCCTGACCCACACCACCGCATGGGACCCCCGCAAGGACCGCATCATCACCCACCCCACCACACCAGCCGACCAGTAACCGTGCTCGGCATGTGGAAGGGCCGGACAACCCCCGTGCGAGGTTGTCCGGCCCTTCCACATATCGAGGCGCTGCCTTCAGCGGGTCCCACAGGCCGCCAAGACCGGATGATCAATATCCGCCCTGCGGCAGCCGTTCCCTCGACCTGCCCCCCTAGAAGTGGTCCGGCAACCAGGGTTCCAAGTCCACCGTGCTTCGGAGCAGGGTCGCGAGCGCATTCTCCGATACGGCATGGACCCCGGCCATGCGGGCCGCGGTGGCGGACCGGTAGCCGCCGGCGTACCAGACCGCGAGCTGGCGTCTGGTGAAGGACGCCTGTCCCTCCACGTGGGTGGGGACGATCTCGGCTGTTCCGGCCTTCACCTGGAACACCCACCGGCCCCACGAGTCCCCGGTCTCCCTCTCGATCTCGATCGGTACGGCGGTGGTGAGGTCGGCGGGCCAGCCACGGAGCCGGATGGCGCCAGGGATGTCGAGGATGCGGAGCATCCAGGGGTGCCAGGCTTCAGCGGTGGCGCGGTGGTGGCGTAGTCCGTGAAGGAGGGTGGGGTACGGGGGAAGCACTCCTCGGCGGAACTCGATGGCGCGGGCGCGGGTGTTGTGGCGGCCGAGGAAGGCGAGCATGGCGGCGGCGACGGGCTGGCTGGCTGGCTGGCGGCCCAGAAGTCGTGGACGACCAGGGTCATGCCGTGGCTTCGTGCCGTTTGGTGGTCAGGGTGAGCAGACCGGCGGTGGAGTGGCCAGGTCGGGCAAAGCGGTAGGTGATGAGGTTGCTCTTGTCCTGCTTCCACCGGGTCCACCAGTCGGGCCGGTGGACGGGCCCGTTCCACTGCCGGGCGAGCTGGTGTTGGAGGGTTTCGGCTTCATCGGTGGTGCCGTGCTCAATCTGGAAGTCCTCGCTGGAGAAGGAGCGCTTGAGGTCGTCGGTGGCGACGGCCCGGGAGAGAACGTCAACGGGGGCCTCCCAGCCGAGGCGGCGCGCGTAGCCGGTGGAGGAGGTGACGATGGTGGAGATCACCGCCCCGCGTTCTGTCAGGAGCCGTAGCCGAGCGGCGGTCATGTCGGTGGCAAGGTGGTCGCCGCGCTCTTCGGGGGCTACGCAGCCGTCGCCGAGGCATGCGCTGGGGACGGGGGCGCCGCCGAAGTACTGGTTGACGAGGAGGCCGAGGCCGCCGGCGACGACGCGGCCGCCGCGGACGGCGACTTGGAGGTCGGCGTGCTCGCGCAGGTGGGTGATGTCGCCGATCGGGTGGCCGTAGGCGCGGGTGGCGAGCTCGCCGTACTGCTTCCACAGGCGGTCGTCGGCATGGGCAAAGGTCAGCTGGTCCATGGTCCGCCCTCCTAGTAGTTGGTGTGGGCGCGTGAGCGGTGCCGCCAAGCGTCAGCGGCCGTCGGCGTAGCGGCGGACGATGGGCGCCAGGTAGTCGGCGTGTGGCCCGTCGAGCCCAAGGAGTTCCTCCGGGGGAGAGATGAACGCGATGTCGTCGAGTTCGGGCTCCCTCCCTCGGGCCTGCTCGGCGGCCGAGGTGTCCGCGAACGCCGCGCGCATGTCTGCTTCGGAGAGGGCTGGGGCGAGGTAGGTCAGGCCGATGCTGCCGTTCTCGCCGCGGGTGGCAACCCATAGCTTCAGAGCCCCCGCCTCTGAGCTGATCCCGAGCTCCTCGGACAGCTCCCGCGCAGCCTGATCAGCAAGGTCCGCCTGGTCCAGCACGTCACCGCCCGCGGGCGGTTCGACGGACCCCCCGACAGCTGCCAGCGGCCCGGCGCCGCCGTGGACGACGACATCCTGGCTACCAGCATCCGACGGTCATCAACCGGCTGGACGACGTTGGCGAACAGCGAGGGCAGCGCGGTGGCGCCGGGTACATGGCGGAGGGCGTAGTGCCGGTAGGTCACCCGTACCCAGGAGAGGCGCAGGGTCGACCGGTCCTTCAGCTCCAAACCACTACAGGCGACCGCGGGCCCGTCGAAAAGGGTCGGGTTCGCCTGCACCGCCTTCGCCCACACACGGTCCCTGGCCAACGCGTCCGCAGCTGAGAGCGGTGGCACCGGCTGCTCTTCGAGCACGAGCCGGTCAGCGTTGAAGAGGTCCACCTGGGGCACCGTCTCAGTCACCGGTCCATCGTAGGGCGGCACAGGCCAGGGTCTGCACGACGTTGAATACGTCTACGGGTTCCGGTGTACGCCAGCGGTCTCTGCCACCTCGCGAGGCCGGCCCCGGGCACGCACCCCGAGGCCCACCTGGGTCGGCCTGGTTTTAGTTGGTGAGGGCGGCCTGTGGCCCCCGGGCCCCGGCGCAACCGCCGCTACCTGCGGCGCCGACAGATCAAGCACACCAGCCCTGAGCCGGGCAATCAGCAGGCCAATCGCTTGCACCGTGGAAGCCGAGGCGGTCGGCCCACCACCTTCGAGAAGGCCCGCTACGTTCGCAGGAAAGAAGTGGAGTGGCTGATCGGAAAGTTGAAGATGAACGGGGTGTCAACGCTCTCTGAAATCTGACCCCCGGCGAGTCTCTGAAAACTGACCCCCTTGTTGTTGGTCGACGACTGCCCTCATCACCTCGGCAGGCTGTCAGCCGTGGATGCCAGAATCGGCAGCATGACGCTTTGCGATTACTTCTCCGCCGCTGACGACCAGGCTGCCGTCGCGGTCCTGCAGTCTCCGGGAGGACCGAGTCGAGCGGAGCTCGACGTGGTCCTCGTCAAGAACATCGACCCGGTCGTCGCGATTGCCCAGCTCGAAGCCATCATGACGGGCTGCAGCTATGAGGAGGCCAGCGAACGCCCACGGTCCGGGCAGCTGCTGTCATCGCCGGAGGACGGCCCACCTTTTGTGGTCAGTTTGTCGGACACCCTGTTCGATGCCCTCGTCACGGCGACGGAGGACGGCCTCCTTCGCTTTGCTGAGCCGTGGTCGAAGACCGACGAACTCCGGCAGATTCGTATCGGCGTCGAGGTCGCGGCGGATGTTCTGAAGGCGCTGGCAGGACTGGCTCAGCGCGCTCGGGCCTCCGGTCAGCGGTTGTATTGCTGGTGGGCGCTGTGAATTACCGGCGTCCAGCGCCGTTTCCCTTGTTCAGCAGTTCGCGTCGCTGGCGGGTGCGGTAGGAGTCGCCGGTCAGGGTGAGAACCTCGGCATGGTGAACCAGGAGGTCGATCATCGCGGCGGCCACGACGTCATCCGAGAAGGTCTCTCCCCATCGCCCGAAGGGGAGATTCGAGGTGACCATCACAGAGCCCTGCTCATAGCGCGACGCGATGAGCTGGAAGAACAGGTTCGCCGCGTCCTGGTCGAACGGGATGTAGCCGACCTCGTCGATAATGATCAACTTGTAGCGGCGGATCCTCTTCAGCTCGGCCTCCAGGCGGCCGGTCTGGTGGGCTGTCGCGAGGCGGGCGATCCAGTTGCTGGCGGTGTCGAACAGGACCGAGTAGCCGGCCTGGGTGGCCTTGACCCCGAGGCCGATGGCCAGGTGGGTCTTCCCGATGCCGGGCGGCCCCAGCAGGATCACGTTCTCGGCCTTCGCGACGAACGTGCCGGTCGCAAGGTGGGCAAGGACGTCGCGCCGCAGCGATGGCAGGTGGTCGAGGTTGAAGTCCTCCAGTGTCTTGACCTGCGGAAAGTGGGCGGTGCGGATCCGCATCATGGTGCCCTTAGATTCGCGGTCGGCAACCTGCCGCTGCAGCAGGGCGGCCAGATACTCCTCGTGGGACCAGTTCTGGTCGCGGGCCTGCTCAGCGAGCTCTTCCCAGGTCGCGCCGATCGTGGGCATCTTCAGCACCCGGGTCAGGTAAGCCAGCATGGACGGCATGCCGTCCTTCGGCCCGGTCACCGCGGTGGACAGCTCGGGCTTGATGGCCGTGGGCATGGGTCACTTCGCTTTCGTGGACGGCGGGTTGAAGTCGACGCCGAACAGGGCGTCGTAGTCCGGCAGGGCCCGCAGCGCGACGCTGTGGCCGTCGGCGTGTTGGCGGGTGGCTGCCGCACGTCTTTCGCGGTCGAACGCCAGGGCCTGACGTAGTCGGGCGGCGGTTGCGACGTGGACCGGGTCGGTGACCACCGCCTGCTTGGCCCAGGACCTGGCATGTCGGGCGACGAGCTGGCCCTCGCAGAGGACCCTGACCTCCTGCGGGGAGGCGGTGATGTCGACGAAGCGGCCGATGACCTGCGGGTCGACCGAATAGTCGACGGTGTCGACGCGGACGTAGTAGTCCCGGCACAGCCGGATCCGGTGGTTCAGCCCGATGGGCGGGGTGATCGGCGGTAGCGGCAACATCGACAGGTAGTCGGTCTCCAGCAGGTCGACCGGCCGGCCCTGGATCGAGCGGACCGTCCGCGCGTTGGCCCTGATCAGCCAGTCGCCCAACTGGTGGTTGAAGTCGGCCGGGTAGGCGAACTGCCGGCCGGGGAGAAACGAGGTCTCCAAGTACTGGTTGTTGCGTTCAACGATTCCCTTGTATTCCGGGTCGCGGGGCGGCGCCAGCTTGATCTTGGTGGCAAGCGTTCCAGCGAACGCCGCCGCGGGAGCGGTCACCCGCCCGGTCCCGCCGATCGCGGACTCACGGTCCCAGACCAGTGTCTTGGTGACCCTGCCGATGCCACTGATCAGTGACCACATGCCCGAGAGGATGTCGCCGGCCTGGCGGGTCGGGATCATCGTCGCGGTCATGAAGCGGGAGAACCCGAGCGACATCACCAGCACCGGCAGGACCCGTTCCTGCCCCGCAGCGACTTGCACCTTCGTCTCGGGGAACCACAGATCGCACTGGGCGATCTCGCCGGGTTCGTAGCTCACGCGATCGACCGGGTCGATGCCGACGTACTCCGGCCGGATCACTGCCAGCCGCTTCCGCAGCGGCGGCATCGAGTGCGGCCAGCCGATCCGCTCGGCGATGACCGGTGCCGGCATCCGCGGCCACTCGTTCAGCAGGATACGGATCTGCGGCTCGAACGGGTCGACGACCGATCCCTGAGGTGTCAGTTCGTACTTCGGCGGTCGCTCCGAGGACAACGCGGCCCGCACCGTATTGCGGGCCACCCCCAGTCGCCGCGAGATCTCCTTGATGGGCACACCTTCCGCTCGATGCAGCCGGCGTATCTCTGCCCAGTCCTCCACGTTCAGCACCCTCCAAGAGTCCGGAGGGGGTCAAGATTCGGAGACTGCCAGGGGGTCAGTTTTCACGAAGCAGCGACACGGGGCGGTTGCCACGAGGTTCGAAGCGGGCCTATGTCCTCTACTGCACTGTAATCGTTGCGGCCATACGCCTGTGGCTTCGCGCCTGACCCGTCGGACGGAACCTAACCACTGCCCCCGGCCCGGGGGTTGGGCCGCCCCCACGCCGGGGGCGGCCCTGCGGCACCACCTCGGTCACGGGGTGATGATTACCTCGAAGGCTTCGTTGTCGATGATGCGGTCGGACTGTATCGCCCGCCCGTACTCCAGGCCCGCGTCACCGTTGTCCGTGTTGTCGACATGGGCCCGGATGCAGGGCGCGTTGTAGGGCGGGGTGGGCTGGGCGGCCCGGTCGACGGTGACGTTCGCGATGTCCCACGCGCCGCCGACCGCACGCGGAGTGATGTCTACGCACTGGTTCCCGTCGTTGCCGCCCTGCCCGGACCCGGCGAAGGGGTACTCGTCACAGGAGTCGTTGGTGACACCGGTGGCGCCCCTCACGAACTTGTTCGGCCCGCCGATGCCACAGGTTTTGTCACGCCGTTTGTCATTCTTCGGGTCGAGAGGGTCGGTGAACCGGTTCAGCGGGTGGTCGTGGTCGCCGAACTTGCCGGTCAGGTTCTTCTGCGCCCACTCATAGGCGATGGCCGCCCCCCGGTACCGGGCCTTGCTGAACGTCACGTTGGCCAGGTGGCCCGGGACGATGCAGCCGGGCCAGCTGCCCGAGTCATCGTCACAGCGAACCTCGATGCCATTCCACTCCGGGCGGATGTGCGTGGGCGGCCCCGACCCGTTGAGGATGGCCCCCTGCACACGGTAGGTCGGCAGGATCGTCGTGTTGGAGCCCTTGCCCACGGACGAGCTGTAGCTCAGGGTGCCGTCCTTGCCCTCGTGGAGGCGGCGGAAGCGGACGGCCGCGCCGTCCCAGGCCGACGACCCGGGCGAGCACTGGCCGCTACAGGTCGAGCTCAGGGCCAACGTGACGGGGGGCATCTTCTCCGTCATCTCGACGACCTCGGTGATGACGTCCTCGCGCCATGCCGCTTGGGGCAGGGAGTCCATGGACGCCGCCGCCGCGACGAACACCGTGGCGTGGTCCGCTACGTTCCCGTCCTTGCCGAGGGCCTCGTAGATGACCCAATGGCGTACGCAGTAGGCCTTGCGGCTGGACTGACGGGGATCGGCCCCGGTACACATCCCCAGCCCGGGATTCGGCTTGGGATCGGCGGCCTGGGCGCGGGCCGCTGGTGCGAGGGCGGCGGAGGTGGGGGCGGCGGCGCCTGCGGGGGCGGTGTCGGTGGTCCTCACGCACGTCCAGGCCGTGCCCTGGCGCTGGAGCTGGGTACCGGGTGCGGTGGCCACGCACGTTCCGTGACCGGGCGGAGCCGCGCTGGCGGGCGGCGCGGCGGTAGCGGGGGCGGCACCTGCGGCGCACACGGATGCGGTGAGGACCAGTGCGGCTATCGCCAACAGACCGCTTCTGAGGTGTTTCAACGGGCGTTCCCCCTTTTCCGGTGGCATGTAAATCCACTCAGAACTGAACCGGCGTAGGGCCCGTCTGTGTAATCCAGGATCTGAATCTTCCACGATCGTTCCTCGGCCCGTTTGGGCCTGACACTGCCGTCCGTCTTCGCAACGGCGCTCCCGCGGTCGGCAGCGTGCGCGGGCGCGGAGGCCGTCGCTGAACCGCTGGATGCGACGACGGCGGCCGGCGTCGCCCCTGGCAGGGCACGCTGCCGCCTGTTCGGTCCTCGGTCCCGTCCTCCGTCGTGCCGATGTAAACCTGGTACGGACATGTCCGTTCTCCCCTTGTTCTCCGATTGGTTGTGTTCCGTGCCCGCACTGGATGCGGTGGGGAATCATGCGGATGCTGCCGGGCCGGGCGTGGGGCTCGCCGCTCCTCTTTCACGGCTCACCGCTGGACAGCGCCTGGCTAGATTCGCCGGGTTCTCTTGTCTCGCGCCGACGCCTATCTGCCCCCGTCGTTATTAGGGCAGTTGACGCTGGCGCGCAAACATTCAAGGCGCCACGGCAGCCGCAGGTGCTCCGTTTCGGAATATGCAAGTTGGCCGAATATCCCGATGGCTTGGTGGCGGGCGGCCGCGTCGGCGGATGATGAGAGGCCGGTCTGGCAGTCGCTTACCGTCGAGGTGACGGCAGCGGAATCACGACTCGAACACCCCACCTGAGCGACGTTGGTGGCAGATCATAGCTCTGCAGATGAAATTCCGATGAAACCGGCCGGGTCAAGGCGGCGTAACAGCCTATGAAGAGTCACGACTTTCGCCTCGGAACGGCTGATTCCGTCATCGTCACTGCGTCGCTGCCGACGCTAGGTTCGTCTCGGTCGACCGCGCCCCACTGCATAACTGGCAAATTCTGGCTTGGGTTGAAATGCCGCCAGGCCAAGGAAAGGGCATGATGAGCCACTTAAGATCTTCCGGCCGCTGGGCCAAAGGGCTAGTAGCCCTCACCGTGACCGCCGCATCGACGCTCGCCGCCATCACTGCCGTGGCCGGCCCCGCCGCCGCGGCAGGGCATTCGAAACCCGCCGCAACCGCCGGCCAGCCGAAGCTCGGCGACGCCTGCACCTCCGTCGACCTCGGCACACGCCATCCGATCATCAAGACCACCGAAGTGTCTCCGACGATCACCCACTTCAAGGGCTGGTACGTCACGCAGGGCTCAACCGGTACCCAGACCATCTCCACCAACGTCCAGGAAACGATTTCGGTCTCCGTGGGCGTCAACGGCAGCGTTCAGGGCAGCTTCGCCGTCGAGGCCCTCGGCACCGTCGGCGCGAGCCTCGGCCTGAACGTCCAGGTCAACTACACCACCACCAGCAGCACCAACAAGTCCATCACCTGGGACTTCTACCAGCCCGGCTACTACGGGCTCTACGAGGGCACCAAGAAGGTCACCGGCACTTACGGCAGCCTCAACTGCAACCGCACCAAACAGGGCGACGGCCGCTGGGCGTTGAAGTGGACCGAGGGCCCCGACACCGGCAGCTACACCACCTTCACCACCCTCGAAGAAGGCGCGGTGCGCTGCGAGGACAAGGTCCCCGCCAACAGCATCATGCGCAAGGCACAGGGCCTCCTCGACTGCGGCTCCCCCGCCGCCACCGCGAAGCACCCGGCCGGGCCGTCCCCCTCGGCGAAGGCCGAGGCCGCCAAGGCCGGGCACGAAGCAGCCGCCAAGGCTGAGAAGAGCGTGAAGGCCACCGGGAGTCCGGCCCCCAACACGCGGGCCGCCCTGGACTGCCAAGCCGCCGTCTACAGGATCGACGTCCCCGGCAAGCCCCTGAACTGGAGCGCACCGCTCCTCGCCAACGACGGCATCCGCCTGCGCGAATCCACCTTCTTCAGCGCCCACCTGGACAACTGGCGCCTGTGCAACGTCACGGAAAACAACGGAGTCATCGAAGCGTCCCTGTGGAACTGGGGCAATGGAGGGTGCGCGACCATCCCTGCGAACATCGCCAACCTGGAACAGGCCTACCTGACGACGGCCACCTGCGGGGAGGACGACCTCCAGCGTTTCTACATTTACCGCGACGTACCCGGCAGCTCCAAGGTTGGCGTGCAGAACAAGTACACCGGCTCCATGATGGGCCACGACCGATACGCAGACGGGGAGTTGATTCGCCAGTACTCCAGCGGCAGGCCGGACGGTACGGGGACGTACGCCCTGACGGCGGTCTGACGGCCCACTCCGTGAGCACGGCCCCGCACGTGAACCCCGGACCTCCCGGTTCCGTGCGGGGCCCTCCACGTCTCCACCCCGCGCCCAGCCTCGAGGACCGGTGCCCGAGGCTGAACGCCCCCTGCTGCATGCGGCGAGCCCCTGCCAGGGCGACGGTCGATCTTCGACCTAAGGGCTGTCCCGCAAAGATCGTCTGGTGCGCCCGGCCTCAAGGGCGCGGAGCCAGGGCGGCATGATGTCCCCGTGATGAACAGTGCAGACCTGCAGCCTGCCCGGATACCGGGTTACGACGGCGGCCCCCTCACGTACCAGACCGGGCTCCTGGACGAGCCACTCTTCTGGCTGGGGCACCTTTACTCGTGCGTCCAGAGCGAGGACGCCGAGGAACTGCTGTTCGGCGCGGACTACGACGCGGCCGGCGACTTCCAGCGGCGGCTGTGGGCGCGGGCCGAGTGGCCAGCATTCACGGTTCCCCTCGCTGCTGATCACCGTCTTCACGTGGTCTACCGCACGGTCGCAGACGACACCGGCACCGACTACCTCCTCCACCACCCCGACTGGGACCAGGCCGAACTCATCGCCAGGGATGACGGGCACTTCATGGGACCGGGCCTGTCCTGGCCCGAGCTCGTGACAGCTGCGGACAACGCCCTGCCCGGCGGCAGCACCACCGATCCCCACTCCCGCCTGCTGCTCCTGCTGCCTGCCTTCGGCGACGATGCAGTACCCGACGATGCCGTTGGCCGTCTGGCAGGTGCGCTGCACGCCCGCACGAGCGTGGAGGACCCTGAAGCCCTCGCCTCTGCTCTCCGGCAGGACCAAGGGGCTCCCGGCCCCGCGCGCTGGACGATAGCCGGGCACGGTTTCTCCGTGAACGACGGCGAGTACTCATTCCGCAACCCCACCAACCGCTTCGCCCTGTCAGCCGATCGCCTGGCCCGGGTGGCAGCCGCGCTGACGCCCTGACCCATACTCCCATTCCCAACGGCAAGTGGTCATGATTACCGGTACCGCAACGACTGCAAGGCGTGGGAGGAGTCCGGGGCCAAGGCCGCCGTCGGCAACACGATGACGATCGTCGACGGTGGTTACCCCGGGACCGGCCTGGTCATGCCTCACCGGCGCCGCAAGGGCGAAGGACTGCCCGACTGGAAACAGCTACACAACAAGTCCCACAAGCAGGTACGCGCCCGCGTTGAACACACCTTCGCCCGAATGAAGAGCTGGAAGATCCTTCGTGACTGCCGCCTCAAGGGCAACGGAGTACACCACGCCATGCTCGGGATCGCCCGCCTGCACAACCTCGCCCTCGCCTAATAGATAGCGGGACAAGCCTTAGGCGTGGTCTGGCGTCGCCGGCCGACGGGTAGTGGCCGCGGCTCTGTCCGGCTGGGCGAGGCGCGGAGGCTGGAGGAGCGGCATGTGCCCAAAGTCGATCGCTACGCATCCCCCCGCAAATGTCTGGCGATACTGATGTCATCCTGCAACGCGCTCAAACGGGGGTACGGCTCGCGGGTGGGGTCCAGAACACAGACGTGGAGCTTGTCACCGGCGAGGGGAGGGGCCACGCTCTTGTCCCACCAGGAAGGGTGTTTCACCAGGTCGATGAACCCGAATACGCCTTCGCATCCGTCCACTTCGACCTTTGAACCGACAGGGGCCACAGCAACGATCGTTACGTCGAGTTCCTGATGATCGCGGAACATCAATTCGGGCCTCCGAAGATTTTTATCCAGCTTCGTCGCTGAGTTAGCTCATTGAACCGGTCGAGTTTTTCTACAGGTATCTCGAATTCCAGCCGTACAGCCCCGTCCGGCCCATTTCTGTCATGCACTTTCACGTGATCCATGAACTCCTCAAGGAACTTCGGGTGCATTTCATATTTAACCATTCCCTTGGCGAAGTTCACTCCTGTCGGTCCGGCGTATTCGGCAGCCACTGCCCGTTCGCCGAAGTATATCTTTCCATCTGACATTATTCCGCCGCCAATATCGACGCCCGGTTGATGATTGGCGGGGTTAGGCCCGTTATCCAGCTCGTACTGAGCGTGAGGCCCTTCCGGTGTGCGATAGATCGGGACGTAATCCGGAGCCAGACCCAAGTAGTCCGTCCACGTGTGCGGGTTCGCCACATACGTGAAGGGGTTCGGCGCCGGGGCGAGGCCCAGGGGGTCCGAGGAGAGATAGCGGGCGCTCTCGGGGTCGTAGTGCCGGAAGTAGTTGTAGTGGAGGCCCGTCTCCGGATCGGCATATTGGCCCGGGAAGCGGAGGGGCGTGTAGGCGGTGCTGGCAACGGCCCATGTGGTGAGGCCCCACAGCGTGGATCGTTTGTGCCATGCCACGTTGCCAGCCTCGTCGACCAGCTCGGTCGGGGTTCCGACCAGGTCGGTGACAATCGCGAAGAAGCGAGAATCCACTTCGTTGCGCGACGCGTCGAGGATGCGTTCCGTCTGGGCCAAGGGGCGGATGCCTTGGTGGTCCCAAGTGATGGCGACCAGATGCGGCTGCTGGCTCGAGCTGCTGGTCTGTTCGCACAGCGTGTTCCCGTCCCAGGTGAAGTTCACTCGCTCGACGACGGTTACGTTGTCCTGCGCCAGGCGGAGCTTGGCGGTGCGGCGCCCCAAGGGGTCGTAGAGGTAGCGCCAGTGGGTGCCGTCGGGCGTGATCGCGGAGACGAGACGGTCCTCAGCGTCCCACACGTAGCGCCATACGTCTGCTTTCCGGGACAGACGGGCCTTACGCCGCACAATGACGCGGCCCAGTTGATCGTGCTCGTACCGTACGGCTCCAGCCCGAGTGATCTGGTTCCGCGTCGTCGACCGATGTGAGATGGCCGTCGGCTCGATAGCTGTAGTCGCGGTGCCGCAAGCGGACGTCGGCTGGGCCGGTGACAGTCTGGGCTGTAAGGCGGCCGGTGGGGTCGAATACGTGACTCAGGACGACGGAGTCGCCGATCCGCCGCTTCACTTCGCGGCCTGCGGCGTCGTACGTGAAATGGAGGTCCCGGCCCCCAGCCGTCATCGCCGCGCGTCGGCCCGCGCGGTCGAAACCCCACGTTGTTGTGGCGCCGACCGGAGTCGTCCGGCCCGTCCGCCGCCCCACATCGTCGTAGGTGTAGGTCAGCGTGCGTCCGTCGACGGTCTCCGAAAGGAGTCTCCCATCGCGGTCACGCAGCAGAGTGACCGTGGTGCCGTCGGGACCTTCGGCATGGGCGAGCTGGTCCGTGAGGTCGTACGCGTAGGTGGTGACGCTGCCGTCGACGTCCTTGCGGATGATCTGGTCGAGCGCGTTGCGTTCGAACGAGGTCACCTGGCCGAGTGCGTTCGCTCGGGAGGAGAGGGTTCCAGTAGGCCCGTACGTGTACGTGACCGTACGGTCGTCGAAATCCGTCTCGGAGGTGAGGCACCCTGCGGCGTCGTACGCGTATTCCCAAGTCAGGCCTTGGGGGTTGGTGACCTCCGTCAGACGCAGATCGGCATCGTGCCGAAAGGTGTGGCGGGCGCCGTCGGGACCCGTGCCGGGCCGAGAGTATGTCGAACTCAGTGTATTCGAAACGGCTGATCCCACCGACCCGGTCGGCGTGGCTCGTGCAGTTGCCCTCGCCGTCCCAGGTCCAGCTTTCGACTGCCCCGTCCGCATGGGTCCGGCGGGCGAGGCGGCCTTCGACCGTCCACTGCAGGCGTGTGCAGGCGCCTGCCGGGTCGGTGATGGTGATGGGCCGGCCGAAGGCGCCCCGTACGAAACGCGTGGTGGCACCGAGGGGATCTGTGACCGTGACCGGAAGCCCCGCACGATCACAGCGGATGGTGGTCGTGTTTCCCAGGTGATCGGTGACAGAGGTGAGGCCACCCGCCTCGTCATACGCAACGACCGTGGTCCTGCCCAGCGAGTCGGCCGCCGATACGCGGTTTCCGCGTTCGTCGTAGGTGTACCGGACGACGTGACCGTCGGCCCGTTTGATGTGTACGGGCAGGCCGAGGTCGTTGTGGCGGGCCGTGGTCTCGCGTCCGTCGGCGCGCAGGACGCTGGTCAGACGTCCGTGTTCGTCATAGTTGTAGGCAGTGGTGCGGCCCAGTGGGTCCGTTTGCGCCACCAGACGGTTGTGACGGTCGCGCCTGTAGTGCGTGGTGTGGCCGAGTGGATCGACATCGGCCACGATCCGATACGTGTCGTCGACGAGGTACCGTCGGGTGTGGCCCATACCCGTGACGGTTTCGGTCACGCGGTGGCCCGTCACATCGTCGACGCGGTCGTAGGACAAGCGCAGCACCATGTGCCTCTCGCCGCCCCCCTCCGCGACGCAGCGGTTCTGCTCGTCGTACTCGTACGTGTAGGACCGGTCATTGGTGTCGGTCCACGAGGTGATGCGGGCACGGGCGTCATAGCCGAAGCGCAGAGGTAGGCCGGAGGAGTTGACGACCTCTGTGAGGTTGCCGTCCGTGTAGCCGTAGGCGAGGATCCGCGGGCCGCCGTCCAGGTGGAGGGCTGTGACACGGCCATCAGCGGTGTCGAAGCGGAGGCGGTAGCCCGTGGAATGGGAGATGCCGAGGGGCGTGCCCTGCTCGTCGTACTCGAAGAAGACGAGGTTGCCATTGCGGTCCTCGAGCTGGGCGATTGGTGCTATGCCATCGCTGTTCGGACCGCCGTCGGGCGGCGTGAAGCGGCGCACGTGCCCCGTGTCAGGATCGGTGAGCGTCCAATCCCCGTCCAGGGTGCGCTCCAGGGGGTGCCGCGGCGCAGAGGCGGACAGGGGTACGACGGGAACACCCGGGGGTGGGTGCGGGTACGCCACGACCAGGCCGTCCTCAGTGACAAGTACGGCGCCCTCCGCATCGACCTCCAGGTGCTGGTCGATCGTCGACGTCCAGGTGGGACCGAACCAGCGGCCTCCGGTGTATCCGCTCTCAGCGCGCCGGACGAAGGCCAGCGGGAGGGTGCCTGGGAGCACGATGTCGGTCTGCGGCAGGAACATCCGACCAGTGGCCAAGTCGATCGGGTCGGTGTGGTCGAACCGCTTGGCGACATCGGGCGTCTCACTCATGTGCAGGCCGTCCGCAGTGTGCCTGGCGCGGGCCGGTCCCTTGAAGCCGTCCATGTGCTTGGCCGCAGAGGCGAGTGTCTTGACGGAGCCGGCGCCCTTGGTGCCGATGAGTTCGGGGACGAGTCGGCCGAGGAATTCGGCGGGGTCGCCCTTGGCGGCGTCCCAGGCGTCCGTGGGGTTCACGGAGCGGACGAAGTTGACCAGGCCGGCGGTGCCCTTGATGATGCCGCCGCCGAAGTGGGCCAGCTCGAAGCTCTGAGCGACGCCGTAGTCGGCGATCTCGAGCATGGCCTTTTCCCGGCCGGTAGGTTCCTTGGGGGCGTGGGCCAAGGCGGCGCTGACCGCGCTCTTGGCTGTCGCGGCTGCTTCCTTGCGTGCGTCGCGGGCAGCTTTGAGGATCTCCTGCGCGCGCTGGCGCTTGGCCTGCCCGGGGTCGGTGAACTCGCCGGGGAGGGGCAGCGGGCTGCTGCTGTTGCGGGCGGCGTTGTAGGCGTCGACCTCCTTGTTGTAGGCCTCGACGGCCGTCTTGGAGTCCTGGGTGCCCTCCTTGTAGAGGGCGATCGCCTCGCGGGCCTTGCCCTGCGCGGTGGTCACCGCCGCGGAGTACGTCTCCAGGGCTTTCGCGGCGTTCTCGAAGGCGTCGGCGGCATGGAGCCAGTCCGTGGGGAGGGTCTGGAAGTGTTCGCGGAAGCTGTTGGCGGCTTCGCCCTTCCAGTGCTCGGAGTCCAGGCTCTTCATTCCGGCGCCGACGAGGTCGAAGGCCCGGTGGAAGTCGCGGAGGTTCTCCACCGTCTCGGCGATCTTGTCGGGGTTGCCGTGGATCAGCTCGTCGGCTTCCTCGCTCTGTCCGAGCTGCTGTTCGCCGACGTCCGCGCCGAGGGAGGAGGCGGTCTCGTCGCCCCAGTCCTCGACGGCGTCCGCCCAGCCGTGGGCGCCGACCTTGTCCAGGCCTTCCCCGACGATGTCGGTGGTTTTGTCGATGCCTTCGCCGACGAGTTCCTTGCCCTTGTCGATACCCTTGTCGACGAGGTCGATCCCCTTGTCCGCGAGCTTTCCCAGGCCGTCCCAGCTCACCATCAGCGCTCACCCCACCGCGGCTGCTCGGCCTGCGTCACGGCCTGCTCCGACGGGTCGAACGTCTCGCGCAGCTTCTCGTCCGCCTTCTCCCGCACAGCGGGGTCGAGGAGACCGGAGCGCTCCATGGAGTCCATCTGGGCGTCCATGACGTCGTAGCCGGTGTCCTTCCAGGTCTGCTTCACGTCCCGGTTCGCCTGGGAAAACGATTCTGCGCTGAAGTCCGGATTGTCGTACGCCATCTGGGAACTGACCTTGTCCCAGCTCATCTCCTTGACGTCGTCCTCCGACAGGTGGGGGTTCCCGTCGAGGGAGTTCACGCCGATCTTGAACGAGTCCTTGATGTACCGTTCCTGCTCCGCGAACGAGCCCGCCGACAGGCCGACCTCCTGGGCGAAGGCGTTCCCGCGCAGGGTCAGCGCCCGTACGCCCCACTCCCAGCGGTTGCAGAACGTCTCGAACTCCGATGTCAGCGCGCCGTCCCCGAGCTCCAGCCCGGACAGCGCGAGCCCCGAGAAGCCGCGGCCCGCCGACGCCTGCCCGATCATCCCGAGGTCTTTTAGCTCGACATGCGCGAGATTGATACCGTTCGCGATCTTCGCCAGCGCTTCCGCCGGGGCCTCCAGGTCAGGCCCGTTGCCGCTCATCGGGACGCCTCCAGATCAACGGCGACATCATCCGGAACGACGCCCCGGACAGGCGGGAACAGCATCCCGTCAGGGCTGCCCGCATCCAGGGCCACCCCGCCCGGCCCCGGCAGCAACGGCACCATGACGTCCAACAACCGCGCACCCAGAACCCTCTGATAGGTCCACTCACGGTCGGCATCCCCCTGCGCCCGGGCGAAGGCGGCCAGTGTCTCCTCGTCGGAGAACGCGCAGATCCACCGCACCCCGTCCTGGTCCGCGGTCCACAGACTGCCGTACGCATCGAGCGGCACGAGCACGGCTGTACGCCGGAATTCACCCAGCAGGACTGCGAACCCCCGCCGCGCGGAAGCCGCCTCGTCAGGGGCCGACGCGTCCGCCTCCGGCGGCGGGGCGGCATGTGCCGGTGCAGGGGAGGTCAGTTGTCCAGCGGACGGATTGTGCTGGTCGGCCGCTGCCGCCAAGTCGGCAAGTCTGGTGCGCCGTACCGGCGACGGGCCGTACCGGCGACGGGCCGTACCGGCGACGGTATGTGTTCCCCGTTTTCCCCGTTGTCACTCACCAGCCGAATCCTGACACGCGAGTCTTTCCACGTGCAACGCTGGCTGGACACATGGCCGGAACCCAGCCAGGACGAGGTTCGCGCGCGTCTTGCCGGCCCTCAGATGCCTTGGTCACCATCATGGCTGGGGTCGTCGCTCTGGTCGTCACCGTGATCGTGCAGGCGCCGATCCAGGTCGCTCGCCCAGCGCTGGGCCCAGACGCGCAGCTCGGCTGTCTCGTCCTCGGTGAGGCCGTACGCCGCGAACTCCTCGTCGTCAGCCCCAGTCGACCCCGGTGAGGCGGTCGCGGAGGTCCTGGAGGCGGCACTCCTCGCGGCCGTGCCGCTCGCCGAGGCGTTCGAGGTCGTTGGTGGTGCGGTGGTGGGAGGCCGCGTGGACGTCGATGAAGTCGCGTACGGCCCCGCGGTCGGCGAGGGCGCGGACCTTCGTACCGATGACGGAGTCGAAGGCGAGGACAGGTCCGTACTCCGTCTGGGCCGGCGGGTTCCAGAAGTGTTCCTTGAGGACGTCGACCTCGCAGTCCTCGCCATGGTCGGGGTCGGGGTCGGGGCCGGGGTCGGTGACCATGAGGCGGGCCGACAGGGGGTCGACGGCGATCACGCGCACCTGCCAGCCCCGCGCCGTCAGACTCCGCTCGAGACCGGTGACGATCTCCGACATGGGGGCGGGGTTCTCGGTGGCCACGTCGAGGTCCTGGCTCAGGCGCTCGACGAGGCCGTGGGCCTGGACGGCGTACCCGCCCGTGATCACGAGGGGGTACGGCGCGCCGATGCCGATCACGGCGGCGAGCAGACGTCGGTGCAGGTCGCTCAGGCTCACGCGGCGGCGGACCCGGCCGCGGCGAGTTGCTGCCGCGCTCTGGAACTCGCCGCTCCGACTGGCCCCAGGTAGGACGTGTGGCGAGTGGAGAGTGGGTGTTGCCGGAGACAAGACGACACCTGTGGCAAAGGGCGTCTGACCTGCAGGTGAGGGCGGTGTGCATGATGTGCGCGCTGTGTGTGTGGGGGGGATGTCTTGACGCTGATGCGACGCTCGTGACGCACGCCTGACGCACGCCCGACGCATTTCCTGACGGACCACAGGACGAAAAAAGCCGCCTCTCGTACCAGGGCTACAGCCCGGGATGAGAGGCGGCTTTTCGTTGTGGCTGGTGTCGAGCTGCCCGGATCCACCTGAACGGCCCGGTAGGAACGGCGCGTCGCGTCCTGCCGTGGTGGTGTGGAGGCGGGTGCCGTCTGCCGTCTGCCGTGCGCGGCACGTCGGCAGCTGGGCGGGCTCGGCGGAGCGGGCGCCCCCAGGGGATGCTGGGCCCTCGGCGCTGCTTGGCCCCCGGAAAGCGAGAGGTGATCGGGACGACATGGCTCTGACAGACCGCTCAGGGGTGGCGACCTTGATGACACCTCCGGCGCCCCGAAGAGGTCCGGGCCTGCCCCATGCGGCGGCGACGTTGTCGGCGCTGGTCTCCATGGGTGCCTACTGCCTCGCCATAGCCGTGCACGGGACGTACCCCTTCGGCAGCCGCTCCCGTGCGGTGAACGACCTCGGCAACCAGTTCGTGCCCTTTCACGCCCACCTGTGGGACCTGTTGCACGGCAACACCCAGGGGGATCTCGTCTTCAATTGGGGCAGCGGCTACGGCGTGCCGTTCCTGGCGGACTTCTTCACCTATCTCGCGAACCCCTTCTCCTGGCTGGTCGGCCTCTTTCCCCGCGACCATGTCGAACTGCCGGTCTTCCTGGTCACGGTGTTCAGCACGGGACTCGCGGCCTTTCTGATGACGGTCTACCTCGGGCGGCTGCGTTCCGGCTCACCCTGGCTGCGAGCGGCGCTGGCGGTCGGTTACGCCGTCAGCGCCTGGACCACCTCCATCGGATTCGCGGACCCCATGTGGATGTGGGGGCTGGTGGCCTTTCCCCTGCTCGGATTCGCGTACGACTGGTGTCTGCGCCGGCGTCGCTGGACGGCCGGTACCCTCCTCGTCTCCGTCTCCTGGGCCGGCAATTTCTACACCGCGGCCATGGCGACCCTTGGCATGGGGCTCATCCTGCTGGTCAGACTCGTGCTCGACGAGAGGCCCGCGTACGAACGGCGTCGCGCCCTGCTGCGGGCACTGTCCATGACGGCGGTCGGCGTCTCGCTGACCGCTCCCGTGCTCTTCGTCACCTTCAAAGCGGCCAAGGCATCTCAGCCCGCGCCTGAGGCCGTGTACGGCGGGCCGCCAGGACTGCGCGACTACCTGGCACATCTCCTGCCAGGTGGCTTCCACACATCCGCTCCGCAGATTTCCGTCGGCGTGCTGCCTCTGCTCCTCGTCCTTGCCTACCCCTTCATGCGGAGGGTGCCTGTCAAGGAACGGGCCACGTGGTGTGCCCTGATCGTCGTGGTGGCGCTTTCGTATGTCTGGACGCCGACGATTCTGCTCTGGCACGGCTTCGCGCTTCCCAACGGGGGCCCTTACAGGGCCGCCATCGCTCTGACGGCCATGCTTGTGTGTGTGGCCTGGGTGGCCCTCGCCGCACCACCGGAGCCCCGGGAACTGCTGGCCGGGGCGGGGGCGCTGGCGGTGCTGCTCGTCGTCACGAGCACCAGCCACTACCTCACGCGCACATCCTGGGTCCTCACTGTGGCCGGCGGCGCCGCGACCTCGGTACTCCTGCTGGCGCTCCTACGGTGCGGCGACTCCCGCACGACGCGAGGCGCCGTCACCAGTGGGCTGCTCGGCACGGTCTTCATCGCCACCGTCTTCGGAGTCCTGTCCGTCAGCGAGGTGCGGGATCAGGATCCGTGGTGGAGGCCCAAGCGGACCCTGGACGACCGCTCCCGCGCGGCGTACCGTGCGATCCGGTCCGAAGATTACTGGCCGAGCACGCGCAGCGATCCCGGCCCGCACGAGTTCGCCGACAACGACCCGCTCCTCCTGGGCGGCCAGGGCGGCGCGTACTACAGCAGCTACATGCCCGCGCGAACGGCGGACACCCTGAGCCGTTTGGGCGCCGGCTGGTACATCCAAGGCCGGCACACCACGAGTTTCACGGATCCGGCCGGGCGCGCGATCATGGGCGTGCGCAGTTACCTCGACGCCAATGCACCGCAGGATTTCATTCAGCGGAGCATGGACGCGCCACCCGTGGTCACCCTGCGACGGGGCCCGCCGACCGCGGGGCCACGGGAGGAATCCGTCTTCGCGCGCCAGGAGCGAGTGCTGGGCGCCGAGATCTACACCACCCCGCCCGTTGTAAGGCCGGAAGCCTCCGGCCTCACCGTCGGCCAGGACGGGACATGGCACCTGCCGGGCGGCGTCCCGACCGCCATCACCGTCAGTTGTGCGCCAGGCACCTCGGCATTCGCCGATGTCCCCTGGTTCTCAGGCACACTGCGCGGGCGCGGCACCGGCTACGACCGGTCGGGCCAGTACCCGATGACCAGGAACGGGCTGCTGCCGCTCGGCACGGTCCCTGTCGACGGTAAGATCATCTCAACATTCATCCCGGACGGTGCTCAGAGCATCCCCCGCTTTCCCATCGGCTGCCTCGATCATCGAGCGCTGGCCACTGCGGTCCACCGGTTGAAGGACTCGGCACCGCGCGAGATCACAGCCGGTGGTCACTCCATCGGGGCCGTCTTCCCTCACCGCACCACGGGCACTGCCGTGATCTCCGTACCCGTCGTCGACGGATGGGGCTGCTCGGTGGACGCGGGAGACGCCAAGGCGCCCGGTGCGCTCGCCGGGTTGATCGCGGTGGACCTCGGCGACGGCGGATCCCGTGTCACGTGCTCATACCAGCCCCCCGGGCTGCGCGCCGGACTGTGGGTTGCCGCTCTGGCCCTGGTCGTCCTGTTCACCTGCGGCCTCTGCGGTGCTGTACGCGAACGGACAGCACGAGGGGCGCGCGGGACCCGACTCGGCATCTCGGTTGCCTCCGCCCGTCCGCGCCGGTGAGGGCCACCCGTGCATCGTCCGCCCCGCGTCCTCGCCTGCCCGGCCCGCTCGCCAGGTGCCCGCGCTCTTACCAGTACCAGCGCTGCTCGGGCTGATACGGAGCACAGGGCCCGAGCCGCAGCCGTGGTCGGGACCTCGCCGGATCATCCTGGGACAGGCAGCGGCCACCGGATCCGACTCTTCCGTCGGTGTCACGCCACCACATCTGATCCGGCGACCCGACACAGGCCGACAGAGTGATCTCTCGCGCGGCGGTGAGGCAGAGACCGTGCGCCGCCGACGTGATCGTGCCCGCTGAGAATCGCCACGACTGATCTGCGCTGCCGTCACAGGCGACGACTTCCGCCTTGCCTTCCCGGCCCCTGGCCGAGTCGAGGCATCGCTCGACGCTCCCGGCCGACGTGGCCTCGCCGATGGCCGAGAGGATCTCACCGGGGTGAGGCGTCCGGTGTGATCTCGCGTACTGCCTTCGGATCCATTTCCGAAAGCTCGGGCCGATGGTGTGGATCGTCGGGCATTTTCGACGACGGCACTTCTCCAGGTACGCCTGGAACACCGCCCCCTTGTCGCGCTCCTGAATCCGGTCCAGGTTGTCGGGCAGGAACGAAATTCCGTAACCGAGATACGGAACGACGGCCGGATGGAGAGGTGTGGCGAATGCGGCCTTCCTGAAATACCGGGCCGCGATCCCGTGATCACTGTGGTCGTCGTAGTGGCCGGCCGCTGCGGTTCTGAAGCCACCGAAGGAAACGTTGTCGTAGTCGAGCGTGAGGACCCTTCCGACACCCGCTCGGGACATCAGTGCGGACAGGGTCCCCAGGAGCTCCGGTTCGGTGTAGGCGGCAGTTCCGTCCACGGGGCCGATCCTATGGATTCGCCCGCGGAAGATTCTCAGAAGGCTCTGATGAGAATACTGTGAAGTACCGCGCCCTCTGGGCATTCCGTCAGGCAGCCTGAGAAAAGTGAGCCGAATATCCGGTCCGCCGTTGAGCGTGTAGGACAGGACCGGGTGTCCGCCGGCGAGGATGACTTCCTGGCGCCAGCTGTCCCGTACGTTGGCCATCTTGGCGTACGCGTTCAGCACGCCACTCTCCCGGCCCCTCGCGTAGGGGGCGCGCCGGAAGGAACTGCCACTGTCCCCCGCCGTCAGATACACAACGGTCACGAAACACTCTGAGCGGATGAGCCTCTGGATTTCCGGATTGATGAAAAGGAGGTCGTCGTCCGGATGGGCGACACCCACCAGGGTCCGTTCGCATGGCCGTCCGTGCCCTTCCGGTGCGGCCCCTTCGCGGGCACCGGAGCTGCGGGCCTGTCCGCCTGCCGTGGAAGCGGGCCGCGGCCCGTCGGCCCACAGGAAGAACGCTGCTGCGCAGAGAACCGTGATCAGCGCTGCGCACAGGAGCCTCGTCGGCCCGCTCCCCGTTCCACCCGTCGACATGAGCTTTCGGTCTTCCTTCCGAGGGCGGGTCTGTGGAAGGTCCCGGCGGACGCACGACGCGGCACGGTCCGAAAAGGCCGCGGCCGTACCGCGTGTCCCTACCGCGTGTCCGTACCGCGTGTCCGTACCGCGTGTCCGGTGCAGAGCGATCCGATCGTAGGGCGCTTGCCGGGCAGGGGCCACTCGACAGATCCCCCCTGGCGGGCCCCCACGCCCGTACGGTCGGCGCCTCCCTGAGCCGCTCGCCCACGACGGAACCACGCTCGGCCCGCCTGGGGCCGGGCCAGGCCGCGGTCGTAGGAGAAGATCACCGCCTGGACGCGGTCGCGGGCGCCGATCTTGGACAGGACGCGGCCGACGCGTGCGTGCCCAGCAGAACTGAGGCGGCCTGTGGTGGACACGCCGCGCCGAGGGGTCTCCGGGGTGGGCGTGGTGGTGGCGGCTTCGTCGTATGCGGCGAGCGTGCGGTAGAGGGTGGAGGGTAGAGGGTAGAGGGTGGAGCAGCCGATGCCGAGGTGTGCGGCGATGGCGGTCACGGACACCTTGGCGTCGCGGCGGCGCAGGGCGACCGCGAGCATGTCGCGGCCGGCGGCCGGCGGCGAGAACCTGCACCGCTACGCCCACCTCGTCAACAAGATCGCCGAAGGGCGGCTCCAGGCGCGTCTCACGCAGGCGTACGGGGCCCGGTTCACGCGTTCGGAGAGCACCGGGGCGTGGGAGCTGGCCGGTGTCGACGCGGGTCTTCGGGACGCGTTCTCCCGCCACCGGCAGGTCGTCGAGCTGGTCGGCGAGGGCGCCTCGCGCGAGCGGCAGAAGACCGCGGCCCGCAAGAGCACCGAGGCCGAGGAGGAGGCCGGGCCGGGTGCGCCGCGGCAGGCGTGGCGCACCCGGGCGGCCGTCGAACTCGGTGGTGAGGCCGCGGTCGACGCGATGGTCGCACGTGATGGCGGCCGTGGTGAGGACGCTGCCCTACGTGCTGTCGTCGCGGCAGCTGACCGCGCTGACCGACGAGGTGCTCGAGGTGGAGGGGCACGCGGTCCGCCTGGCCGACTCCAATCGTGGCCATCACACCCACCGTCGGCGCTCCACGCACACGATGGTCGTGGCCGCCAAGCGCGCCGTGATCGAGTGCGCGACGGCCGGATTCGGGCAGCAACGGGGCCGGCTGACCGCCGAGGCCGCGGAGATGACGCTCGCCGCGGTCGAGGCCGCCCATGCGACCGTCGTCGCCGGTTCCCCCGCAGTCGCCGGTTCTCCCCCCGTCGGCCCCGGCAGCATCGACGCCGCCGCCGTCGACCCCGCCGCCGTCGGCCCCTACTCCGGCGGCCCCGTCTCCGTCGGCCGATCCTCCCTCGTCCGACCCTTCGTGCTCAGCGCCGAGCAGCGCGCCGTCGTGACGCGGCTGCTGACCGCCGGGCACGGGTCGACGCCGTCGTCGGCGTGGCCGGGGCGGGCAAGACCACCCTCTTGCGGGCCGCCCGCGCCGGGTGGGAAGCTGCCGGACTGCGGGTCCTGGGCGCCTCCACCGCCGCTGTGGCCGCCGCGAACCTGGCCGCCGAGGCCGGTGTCGACTCCCGCACCGTCGCCGCGTGGACCCGCGAGATCAGCGACGGCCGCGGCCTGCACGGGGTCGGCGTCCTCGCCATCGACGAAGCGGCGATGGTCGACGACCGCGCGCTGGCCGCACTCGTCCGGCACGCGGCCGACACCGGCACCGGCACCGGCACCAAGGTCGTCGCCGTTGGCGACCCGCTCCAGTTGCGCGCAGTCGGCATCGGCGGCGCCTTGACACGGCGTGTTCTGGGCGCGAAGCCGCATCCCCTTCGCCTCATCAGAACGAGCGGAACCCCTCGCTGAGGACCCAACTGGCCCTCGGGCCCTGGCCCGACCATTCCTTGTCAGGATCGGGTATTCAGCTGCGACGCGACCTGTCCGCATCGAGGGCCCGGCGGAGCGCGTCCAACGGGTATGGGGTCTGCCTGCTCTCGCTCTGGACCTTGCCGTAGAAGTCGGTCATCACTGCGGCGAGCGGTGCATGGCGGGAGAGGATCGCCCTGGCCCCTTGCGGTCCGCCCAGCGGGTCCTGCCCTTCCGCGCATGCCCGGATCAGTGCGCGGCGTGCTTCGCGCTCGTACGCGTGGCCGTAGAGATGCGTGATCAGCCAGTTCACCAGCCAGCTGCGCGTGTAGCAGCGGTCGTAGGTCCTGTGCAGTTCGAAGAAGCCCGTCTCCGACGGTGACAGGTCGAATCGCGAGGAGAGCGCGAGGCCATAGTCGGCGAAGTACAGGAGCCGGCCGTCGGTCAGGATGTTCTGGAAATGGGCGTCGAAGTGCAGCAGCCCGCGCGCGTTCATGAAGGACGTGCCGGCCTCCAGCCCGTCTTCCACCAGAGAGCAGGCCCGGTCGGCGGACTCATCGTCAGCCTGTACCTGCTCGACGAACCACTCGTGGAGCGTCTGAGGGATGTACTCCAAGAAGAGCGCCAGGCTCGCGGAGGCCTGTCTGAGGGCCTCGATACGACGGCGTACCTCCGGACCGCCTCCCCAGTAGTCCACGGCCCGCTCCACGTCCGGGAGTTCGCCGGCAATCATGGATGTGTCCGGCAGCACCCGCCAGTGGTACATCAGCGGAAACCCCTGGTACTGCCCTCCGAGAACCCAGTTCGTTGTCATGATGTGGACGGCGAGCTCCCGCCACGCCCCGAAACTGGGCGCGACCGGCCCCGGCCCACCAACGCCGTACTGGCAGAAGGTGGGAAGCCCGAACAGGTTGGCCGTGGACCGTACATGCTCCGGAAGGAGCTCCATGTCCGTGAGCGGCACCCGCTTCACGAAGACCGGCTTCCCGCCGACCTCCAGCAGCGCGGACTTCCCGCCGATACCGGAGCCGAGCGGGACGGCAGCGTCCACGAGCTTGCCCAGCTGGCGATCACTTCGCAGGGCGAGGGACGTGGAGACGGTGCTGTGGGCGGCCAAGCGCGAGTCTTCCGACATGCCGGGACGCTCGACCGCTACGTGCATCGGAATGCCGACCTCGTTTCCGTCATGTACGGGCGAGTCCCACCAGCTACCTAAGCACCGTACGTGAACATTGATGACGAGTGTCTGGCCACGGCACTGTCATGACCGGATCAGGATCAGGCACTCAAGGGGCAGGAGTGAAGCGTTGCCGAGGGGGAGGCTGGCGAATGAGGCAGATATGCCGGAATCACTGGAAGTGCTGCAAAACTGCCCAGTCACTGAGTAACGTTGCAGGTCAACAAGCCTGCTCCCGGCACTCGCGGGGATAGATCAGAGCAGCGGTGTGGACGGGTTCGGCTGCTCGCCAACGGCGTTGGCCTATGAGTGGGTCCCCCCGGGGAGCGCTGCCCGGCGTGGTGCTCCCGGTGCCGGTGCGGGCTCCTCGCCCTCCTGACTCCCGCCCGGGTGGCGTGCCGCCTCCGGGATGCGCCTGCGGTGGCCCGGGGGGAAGCTAGAAGGGTGGCCGCTATCGGAGGCACGGCCAGTCGGTGCCCCGCTCGTCAGCGCCTCTCCACTTCGCCATCGACATCGGCCCCGTCCCCCGCCCCTGACGCAGGCTGTGTCATCCCGGGCAAGCTCAAGGGCGGCGCCGGTCAGAGCTCATCGGAGATCCGGAGCCGCTGATCCGGGACGTCGCACGGGCATAGGCGTACCAAGTGATCTACGCCTCGCAGTCCTGACTACGCGCCGCCCTGAAAAGGTTCCGGCTGCCTGGTGCACGGGTCCGTAGGGTCCATACACGGCCCACTCTCGGCGGACCGTTCGAACAACTCGCGATCATGCGGAAGACCACACCGGCCTTGTCGGCAGGCCTCGAATCTCTGCGGCACCCCTGCTCGAACAATCAGGCTTGCCCCGCATCCTCGCCGTCTTCAAGGAGGCGAGCAGACCGCTCCAGGCTAGAAGAGTCTCCCCAAGTCTTGATCACAAGCTGCTGCCGAAGAGGACCGAGGGGCTGTAGTGATGACATCAGCATCCAGCACTGAAAAGCCGCGTGTCGTGGCCACGATCGGCGTCGGGGCGAAGCCGGTCGGTGTGGCGGTGGACGTTCATGACCAGGTCTTCGTCACCAACAGCGGTGCCGACACTCTGTCGGTCATCAACTCTGCGACGAACACAGTGAATGCCACCCTCAACGTCGGAGTCCGCCCCGAGAGCGTGGCGACCGACCCTCAATTCGGCGTCTACGTCGCCAATGGCGGGAATTTCACCGTGTCGGCACTCGATAAATTCCACACCATCGTCGCCACCATCGTCGTCGAAGGCCCTCCCGGTCCCCCGCCACCCGACATGCTGAGGGTGGCGGTCGATCACCTTATGGGTCGGGCCTACGTGGCCAACCGCGCTCTTCACAGGGTGTCGATCATTAGCATCAGCAGCAATCCACCCGTCCTGTTCCCTGACTTCACCGAAGTCGAGGGACCTCTAGAAGTGGTGATCGATCCCGTGAGTCACCGCGTTTTCGTCACGCAACCCGACCACAACGAGATTTCGGTGATCGATACCACAACCCAACAGGTCATCAACAGTATCCCTGTGGGTCTGCATCCCACAGGCATTGCGATCGACCCCCAGAAGCAGCGCGTCTACGTCGCCAACTCCGGCTTCAAGACGGTGTCGGTGATCGACATGACGACCCTCGGCGTTGCCGAGATCGATGTCGGTCCGAGCCCGACCGGTGTGGCGGTCGACTCCCATGGTGCCGTCTACCTCACACACCCCGACGGTCTGGTGAGGGTGATCGATCCCGCCTCCGCCAGCGTGATAGCCACGATTCCCGTCGGCTCCCAGCCACAGGGACTCGCCTTCGAACCCCACAGCAACCGCGTCTACGTCGCCAACCGCGGCGACGGCACGGTATCCGCGATCGACCTTGCCGGCGGTTAGGGCCCGTGTGCTACCGAACGGCCAGGACGAACGCGGCACATCCGCGCAGCCAAGGTCTCCCGATGGCGAGAACGGGGACATGGGAATGCGCTGGTCAGCGGCACAGGCGGGGTCCGGTCTCGGTTTGAGGTGTGATCACGGTGTCCGCCGCCCGGGACCTGGACGAGCGTGGCTTCACGGAGAAGTCCCCGTGGGAGCTGAGCCGGGCCCTGCACGACGAGGTGTTCTCCCTCGATCCGGACGTCGGCGGGCAGGGCGGCGTCCTCGCCTACGAACGTTTGCCCGGGCGCATGAGCGGGTCCCGAGACCCCGAGCTGTCTGGGCCCTGGGCGATGATCATTCAGAGGATCGGCGGGCGCCCCAGCCGGGTCATACGCCAAACCGTGCGCCACTTCATCGCCTTGCGGGAGCCGCACGGCGTTCGCACACCCTCGAGGAAACCGCCCCACCATGCCTTCGCGCCCTCCAGGGACCGCATCCGCACCATGGCGAGGAGGGTCCATACGCCGAGATAGACCGGAATCAGGGGGATCGGGAGTCGGCGGCGGGCCAGCCAGACACGGTTTCGGGCGGTGAACCGGTAGTAGACCGCGTGCCGCGCCGGGGACGTCTTCGGATGTTGGAGGACGAGCTCGGGTTCGTAGAGGATCTTCCACCCCGCATCCAGCGCACGCCATGCCAAATCGGACTCTTCGTGTCCGAAGAAGAACTCCGCTGGCCACAGATCGATCTGCCTGAGCATGGGCATCGAGAAGGCGTGGCCACCCCCGAGGAAGGCGGTCACCAGACCGCGGCGCATCGGATCGTCCGCACGCAACCGGGGCACCCAGCGTCGCTCCGTATGCCCGTTTTCGTCAGCGACCCTGAACCCGATGATCCCCAGCTTCGGGTCCTCAGCGAAGAGCTGCTGGACTGTGCGGAACACGTCTTCGGCGATGAGGAGGCCGTCGTCGTCCAATTCGATGACGACGTCGACCTCGCCCGAATCGCGCAGCATCTTCAAACCGACGTTGCGGCCGCCGGGACAGCCCAGATTCTCCTCAAGTGGAATCTTGGTCGCGTCCGTCGAGATCTCGGTCAGGGGCGTCGCGTTGCCCACCAGAGCTACCCGCGCCGCAGGCACATCCTGCTTCTCCACCGAAGCGAGCAGAGCCTCGAGCTCCTGCGGGCGAGTGCCCATGGTCACGATGACGACTCCGATACGCGGCAACGACATAGTGGCGAACTCCAGTGGTCGGCAGACTGCCGATGCTAGCGTCGCGCGACGTGGTCACCCCAACCGCTGGCCCTCCGAGCGGCTCGCGGGGCGGGCTGATCTACGGCGGAGGACAACGGCTTCCGCCTCCCTCCTTCGCTGAGGCTCGCTGCGCGAAGGGCGGCCGGTCCGGCGATCGACTGCACCTGAGGTGCGCTCGGTAGGCTCCGTTGCCGATTGGTCCAGATATGCCGGAACCCGCAGAAGTGCTTCAACATGGCCCACCTGCCGCGTAGCGTTGCAGGTCACTAAGCCTGCTCCCCGCACGCGCGGGGATGACACCACCGACACGCGCTGACCAGGCAATCAGTACCTCCCGTACAACGGGGAAAGCTCAGAAGCCGGAGGGCGCCCAGTCGCGGGAGCCGGCCTGCACCGTCGTCCGACGCGGGGTGTGCGCGACCTGGGAGCCGGCCCGGGTCCGGGTCACCCGCCGGCTCGGTAGCGGCCCGGAGTCGTGCCGACCAGGTCGGTGAACGCCGCGATGAAGCCGCTGGGGTTGGCCCAGCCGCAGGCGTGGGCGGTGCGGGTGGTGTCATGGCCTTCGGCCAGGAGCACCAGTGCATGGTGCACGCGCAGCTGGGTGCGCCATTCGTAGAAGGTCATGCCGAGCTCATTGCGCAAGAGTCGGCTCAGAGTGCGGGCACTGGCCCCGACCTGCCGGCCGAGTTCGGCCACCGTGGTGGCGTCGGCCGGATTCCCGGACAGGATCCGCTCGATCGCTCGCAGTCGGTCGTCTCGGGGGTGCGGCAGGTGCAAGGGCTGTTCCTCCGCCTCGCACAGCTCGTCGACGAGTACGCGCAGCAGTCGCTGACGCGCGGCGCGACCGTAACCGGGCCTCGCCGCGCCCGTCTCCGCTGCACCCGGGCTGTCCTGGCGGTCCTGACCGTTGGAGGCGTCCTGGCCGCTGCCGCGCGGGCCGGTCAGGGCGAGCAGGACCTCCCGCGCGAGCCCCGAGACGCAGAACACCGCCGGCCGCTCCGGCACCACCCGGGCCAGGGACGGCGGCAGGAAGACGATCCGCATGTCCGTGTCGCCGTGGGCGCGGTGACGGTGGGTGAAGCCGGCCGGTGTCCACGCGACCCGGTTGGCCGGAACGATCGAGGTCCCGCTCCCGGTGTGCAGGACGAGCACGCCGCGGGCCGCGTACACCAAGTGCCCGCGCGCATGCGCCCGTTCCTCGCTGCTGCCACCCGAGGGCCACAGGTGGCGCCCGCCGGAAGGCCAGATCTGTGACGTGGCGCCGGCGTCCGGGAGGGCTTGGCGGTGAACGGGCATCAGTTGGCATTCTATCGGTGGCCCGCCATGAGCCGCCTCAACCAGACTCCTGGTCGTGAGCGGTGGCCCCCGGTGCCACCGCCGTGCAGCAGCAAAAGGGGAAGTCCC
This sequence comes from Streptomyces sp. NPDC002138, assembly GCF_040296485.1. Taxonomy (NCBI): domain Bacteria; kingdom Bacillati; phylum Actinomycetota; class Actinomycetes; order Kitasatosporales; family Streptomycetaceae; genus Streptomyces; species Streptomyces sp. NPDC002138. Next base: position 97,201 of record NZ_JBEOXE010000013.1, read on the forward strand.
ATGGCGACGTACGTACTGGTACCCGGCGGTTGGCACGGTTCCTGGGCGTTCGAGGCAGTCGTCCCGCTGCTCGAGCGGGCCGGTCACACCGTCCACGCCCTGACCCTGACCGGTCTGCACCCTGACGACGAGCCCGCCGCGACCGCCTCTGCCAATCTCGACACCCATGCCGACGACGTACTGCGCCTGTTGGACCGCGCCCAGCTCGAGGACGTGACGCTGGTCGGCCACAGCTACGGCGGGATGGTGATCAGCGCTGCCGCCGACCGCGCCGGCGGCCGGGTCTCCCGCCTGGTGTACCTGGACGCCTGCGTGCCGCGTGACGGTGAATCCTGCTGGTCCCTCATGAACGAGGACTACCGGCAGTCGTTCGTCACCGGCGCCACGGCCACCGGCTACGCCGTCCAGCCACCGTGGCGGCCGGACGGCGACCCGCGCCGCCGTCCGCACCCACTCGCCGCCTTCCTGCAGACGGCCCGCCTCACGGGTGCCCACGCCGCCGTCCCCCGCCGCGAGTTCGTCTACTGCGCGGGCTGGGAGGACCGCACGCCCTTCGCCGCGCAGCGCGCCCGGCTGCTCGCCGAACCGGCCTGGACCGTCCATGACCTCCCGACCACTCACAACGCGATGCGCGAGGCCCCGCAGGCCGTCGCCGCACTCCTGCTCGACACAGCGGACGGGCCCGCCGGGCTGGGCGAACGCGTTGGCAGAAGCACCGGCTCCACCCCGGGCCGGCCGGCCCGGTCGGGGGTGTGACGCGCCCCACCGATCCAGGTCATGTGGACGTAGAGCTGCTCTTTGCCCAGGTCGTAGGCGGCGAACAGGTGCCGGACACCATGCGGGCGGGTGTAGAGCGCCCGTCACCTCGGCCTGGGCCTGGGCTCTCGCTCTGGGTCCTTGGGCCGTCCGCTGCGCCCGGCCCACTGGCGGCCGGGGTGGGGCTGGAGATTGAGCGGCCCGAACTCGTCCATACAGAAGATGACCTCGGCTCGCCGTCGGCGATAGCGGAGAGCCCCCAGCCCCAGCCTCAGCCGGGGCCGGGGCCGGGGCTCACGCCGTACCCTCCGGGTTGGCGCGGCGCGCCGCCCGGACCTTGTGCCACGGGTTCTCGGAGCGGGACTGGGCGCGGTCGAGGTACTCCCGCTTCACCGTGGCCGAACCGGGTTTCCACCGGGGGGTCGCACGTATCCACCATCGCCCGGACCATGGCGTCCGTGATCGGCGGGGCCTTCCTGACCCGATTGCGCCTGCCCCACTCCTTGCTGTACTTGGCGAGTATCCCCCGCGCCTCGGCGGTGCCGGGCTTCTTGTCCTCCGGCATCCGGGTCCGTACGCCGGACATGTGGGTACGGATCGTGTTCGGCGCCAGCTCACGCGCGATCAGGCCGGGATCCATTCCACATACGTCGCGGTGGTGCACGGACGAGCGACCCGGCCCATGGCCTCGCACCACTCGGCGAAGTTCCTGCGCTGGCTGGAGTAGTTGCGGTTGGTGTTCCTCGGCTTCGACTTGTTCTTCAGCCGCTCGGCCGTCGCCCCGGACACCTGCAGGTCCCGAAGCGTGTACGTCGGCACCTCGGCCACGGTCGGCACCGCGTCCCGGGGGTAGAGGATCGTATGCCGGTCGACCAGTGGCCGACGCGCCGCGGCCGCGGCCTCGGCGACGGCGACGGCGACGGCGGGCAAGTGGTCACCGTCGTCCACGATCTCAGCGTCGATGACCTCAGCCGTGTCACGGCCGTCGATGCCGTCGAATGCGCTCATGTCGCCACGCACCCGCTTCCCCCGCGAACGGCCACGCGCGCACGAGCCTCCGGATCGCTCATACGCCCCTCCCCCTCAGAACAGCTCCTGGGCAACCACCCTTGTACAAGGCGCTGCGGTCGTCGCCGCCGTCGTCCTGTGCGCGCTGTGGGCCCTGTTCTCCGGACGCGAGCGCGGCGGCGCGCGCCGACCGACCGCCCGGTGTTTGCTCGGCAGCGCCCGGGCCAATCTCCACACTCGTCTTCTCGACCGGAAGGAACGCTATTGGCATGATCACCTTGAGCGGCAGGCGTTTATGGGGCGACCTGCGGCGATGCTCGACGTCAGGACTGCGCCCAAGGCGCGGGGTCCGGGCGGCGTAGCCACCACCAGCCGACCGTGAGCCCCTCCGTGGACCCGCCGGTCAGTTCTTGGTGAAGGCTTCCTGACGGGTCTTCCGCTGTCGCCGCGGTGAACCGCCCGTCCAACTGCTCCAAGGCCTCGGCGAGCAGCTCAGCGACGCCACGGGGAAGGAGGGCACCGGCACCGGCGAGTTCATCGCGGGCCTCCAGCCTTTCTCGATAGAGGTCGGCCGGGTACCAGCCCGACGGCGCCCATCCGGATTCCATCTGCCCGATGAGCCGCTCCCACACGATCAGGTTGTCCCGCGCGGACCAGATGGGGCTGCCGATCTCGTCCTCGAGAGCGAGCCGCGCCAGGCCCGAGGCGGCCTGCCGCAGCCCTTCGACCGAGGCTGCGAACGCCTCGGCCACGGGGGTGTCCGGCCGCTGCTCCCTTACGATCTCGGCGAATCGCGTCACCACGGCTCGAGGGAGCTGGGGCACCGGTGCCTCGACGGCGGTGACCGTGTAGAGGGGAGGCTCGTCGTCCGAGAGTTCGAGCCGTGCACGGGTGAGGAGGCCATCCGGCGTCACGGCCCAGTAGGCGCTCGGGGGCGCTTCCTCGGCGGGGTACAGGACGGTCGTCGTCGCGGCCTTCGCGAACCGTGCCGCGAGGTCGGCCTCGCTCGGCCGGTCCGCGGCCTCCCCCTGGACGTAGATATCGAGAGACAGGGCTACGTCACCGTGAACTGATCTGTGCTCACACGCGACGGGCGCATCCCAGTTGCGGAGGTCGGGGTCGCCGTCAGGGTCGGCCACTTCCACGTCAACGGTCGCGATGCCGAGGCATCCGGCAAGTGCGGCGCCCATGGTCCGGCTGCTGATGGCGCCGACGGTAAGGAGGTTGTATGTCACTGGTACGTCCCGTTGTAAATGGCTAGAGCTTTGTCGACGATGCCCGGATTGTTGGTGAATCGGGGAGCCCTGGTCAATTGCGGTGCGGCGCTGAGGTCGCCTTTCGCCTTGGCTATCTCCTGCAGTGCCGCGTACTCGTTCCTGTCGAGTTTCACGATGCCCGGGCCGGAGTCGGGGTAGACCCGTCCCGAAGCTTCCACACCATAGGTGCGCCCGTTCACCTCGTACCGGTCGGTCTCCTTGACATATTTCGCCTTGCCACCGGCGATGTCAGCGATGTCCTGGGCGATCGATTCCTGCTGGCCTCGCAGGATGACGCTGTTGTTCGGCCTCACCTCGCCACTGGCCGACCCCGAGACGGTGTGCCGTGCGTTGGGCGGCTTGAGTTCCTTTCCCGCGGCGGCCCCTTCAGCACGCTCGGTGCCGGCCAGGGACCTCGACCGGGCCCCGAACCGCTGGCCGCCCCGGAGGGATTCCCCGTGCGAAAGAGGTACGGGTCGCTGCCCAGTCCGTCGGGGAAACCGGCAAAGGCAGTACGCGGTCCGCCCATGCCGTTCGCCAGGTTGGGGAACAGCCCGGTGAATCCCCCGCCTTCCCGAGCGAGCTGGAAAGCCTTGCCCGCGCCGCCGAACGCGCCGCCGAACGCGCCGCCGAACGCGCCGCCGGTCAGGGTTCCGTAGAACGCTGCGTCCTTCGCCTCGTCGAGGTTGATGCCAGTCTGGAGGCCCGCGGCCATCTTGAGCGGCTGGGCGACGGCGAGGTCGACGGTGACCGATTCGATGCCTGCGATCGCGGCGGTCGCGAAGACAGTGCCGGCGATGGTGGCCACCTCGGTCGTGAGGGCCACGCCGACGGTCGCGGCAAGTTCGACGATAGTGGCGGTGGCCGCAGCCTCGGCGACTTCGGTGCACCGAGAGTGAAGAACGCCAGAGCCGCTCCGGCGACGATGACCGCGCCGGCTATCTCCAACTCGTGGTCGAGCTTCTTCTTCGCGTCTGCCACCGCGTCGGCGTACTTGTCGATGCCGTCCGCGAGCGAGCGGGGACCGGCGACGAGGTCCTGGAGCCACCCCTTCTTATCGCGAGAGTAGCGGGCCCAGAAGGGATCTGCGAACGCCGAAATCGTCTCGCCCGCATTGTTGTGGATCAGCGTCTGAGCAGCGTTGTTGGAGGCTGAGGCGATGCCTTCCATGGAATCGGCGAACGTGCGCCAGGCCTTCGCGATCTCGCGCAGTTTCCCCCACGTCAGCGGCGGGCCACTCGATTCCGGTGACGTCGGTGACGACCTCCCGGACCTTGTCACCGGCGCTCACTGCCGCTGGCCCGGGGCAGCGGGCCCCCTGTGGGGTGCGGGATCGACCCTGCTGAACATGGAGGCGATCAGCGCCTCGTTCTCGATGTGCCCGTCCGCCATGTCGGTCATCGCCGTATGGATGCTCGCGAGGCCGTCCTTGATGATGCCCGCCGATTTTTCGATCTGGGCGACGATCGGACCGTACTTGTCGTGGAACTGATTGCCCGGATCGTCATCCCCCCAGGCGGCCCCCGCCTTGGCCAGCGACGTTCGAAGCGTGCTCAGGGCCGTGCCGAGCGCCACGCTCTGATCGTGAAAGGTTGGCGCTGTCGCTTTCAGATCAGCCATTTTGATGTCGAGCATCTTGCCTTCGTCGCCCACTCGTGTCCCCTCCCGTTGCACTTGCAGCCATATGAGGCCAACTACGACTGGTTGTTCAGGGCCGCAGGGAACGCAAAGAAGGCGCAAAGATCAACTTGGTCGTTTGCGAGGAGGACGGCGCGATCCCCTCGCGACCGCCCAGGCGCAACTGGACTCGATCCTCCGTCCGGCAAGCGTGGGAAGGGTGGTACCTGTACTGGCCCGGGTCCCTCGAGTGCGCAGTCGCATGGGGCCGTCAGCTGTTCGCGGTCCCGTCCGCGTTGGCGGTGGCGGGTGAGTGGGTGACTGCGTCCGCGGAGAGGTGGGGGCCATGTCCTCGAGGTCGGGGTGGGTGGCGGCGACGGTGCGCAGGATGCGGATGAGGCTCTGGGGTTCGAGGGGGCGGCCGTTGGCGGTGGTGAAGAGATGGGTGGTGTGATCGCGGCCGGTGGCGCGGTGCGGGAGGTACTCGTCGATGGCGCGGACCGCGTCGCGGTGGACGGGCTGGAGGCGGGTGGCGTCGGAGGCGGCGTTCTTCTGGGGTACGTCCCATGTTCTGGGGTACGTCCCAGGTTCTGGGGTACGTCCCAGGTGGTGCGGTGCTGTTCCTGGTGGCGGCCGGTCAGGCGCATGGCGGTGATCTGGCCGGGGCGCAGGACGTCGTCCTCGCTGTGGCGGCCCCAGAGGTAGTGGTTGAGGGCGAGGTAGGCCAGGGCGCGAGCGCGCTGGGGGCCCTCACGGCGGGTGCCGGGGTAGCGGTCGGCGGCCTGGGCGAGCCAGCGGCACTGGTCGGGGGTGAGGAGTTCACGCCCGGGCAGGCCCGCGGCGAAGTTGCCCCCGCGCTGGAACTGCAGGGACTTCGCGGTACCGGGTCGTACGAGCCCGGGGCCGCCCACGGCCGCGGGGGTCTCGGCCCAGCGGTAGAAGGACCGTACGGCTCCGCAGGCGGCGTCCCGGGAACGGGCGGCAGAGGCGTAGCCGATGGCCCACTCCTGGAGCGCGGTCGGGGTGAGCCGCCGGTACAGGCCGGGTTCGGGGCGGCCGTCGTCGCCGCAGCCGGTGATGAGCCAGTGCAGGAGGGCGGGACGGTAATGCTCCAAGGCCTGGTAGCTGAAGTGACCGGAGGCCTCGGAGTTGGGGCCGGCCAACCACTCCTCGACCAGCGCGGTGACGTCGTGTTCCATCCGGACAAGCTACCGAGGACGCATGGAGGCCGGGAGCTCGGGAGCTCAGGAGCCACCGGCTGCCGCGTATGGGTTCGCTGCCCCCTCTCCCCTGTCCCCTGTCCGCTGTCCGCTGCGCGCGCCAGCCAGTGGGCGGAAAGAGAGTGCCTGGTGGATCTCCTAGTCCTGTGATGACGTCCATGGCCATCGCGCCTCGCGGCCCGCCTCGACGAGGCCGATCATCCGGAATCCGGCGTCCGTCAGGCCGCCGAAGGTGTGCCGGTTGGGGCCGCCCGGGCCGTGGGCGGGCTGGTATCCCGCCAGGTTCCAGGTGTAGACGGGGATGTCCGGGACCGGTTCCGCCGGGCCGCGGCGCCCCAGGTGCGGGCCCGTCTGCTCGTCGGTGATGATCAGGACCCTGTCGTGGCCCCGGTAGTGGGCGCGTACCGCTCGCCCAGGCCATCGACACCACCGGCTGGTGGTCCGGCAGCGGCCCCAGCGACTCCGGTGGCGGCGGATGGTGCACCTTCACCGTCGACCACACCGCCCCCAACCCCCCGGCCGTGCGCTCCGACGACTTCCCCGCCCCCGGCCCCGACGGCGCGGAGTGGAGTGGAGTGGAGCAAGAACACCCTCGGTCCCGGCAAGGTCACCGTCACCGGCGGCGGTACCAACGCCGCCGATATCCGCGAGTACCAGTGGGCGCTCAACCACCCCGTCTACAACCAGAAGGCCGTGCCCGCGGCGGCCCAGGACGCCGTCACCCTCGACATCAATCCCGACAACAGCGGCCCGAACGTCCTCTATGTCCGGACCGTCAACCAAGCCGGGAACATCTCCACCCCCACCACCTACCTCTTCTACGTCCGCCCCAAAGCTGGCCAGGACAAGACGAACGACGCGACCGGCGACGGCTACGGCGACACGTTCGTCATCGACGGCTCAGGTGACCTGCGCATCTACGCTGGGGACAAGGACGGTGACATCGACGCCTGGATGCCCGCAGCAACCGACGCCGGCAGACCGGTCCCCAGCGGGTACTGGAAGGACGCGGCCAGCGGCAAGAGCGCCCTCATCACGCACTCCACCGACTGGTTCCCCGGTGACGGTCTCACCGACCTGATCGCCCGGATGCCCGACGGCAAGCTCTACGTCTACCCCGGCGACGGCAACGGCCGCGTCGACATCAGCCGCCGCCTCGAGATCCTGCTCCCCGCCGGATCCCCGAACACGGCCACCCTCACCCAGCTCATCGCGGGCGAGGACGTCACCGGTGACGGCATGCCCGACTTCTTCGCCCTCGGCGACAACGGCGACACCTTCTGGGCCTTCACCGGCTATACGGGCGCCAGCTTCTCCACCGTCAACGCGCAACCAGCCCCGCGCAGAGCCCGCGCGCCGTATGGGCGTGCTGGCAACGCGCACAGACCGCACGCACTGCTCGTACACATCGCGCTCCGCTGCCCATTCGCTGTCGCCCTCGCGCGCGCCCGCAAGACGACGGTGTACTGGATCCTCGGCACCGCGACGGCTGCCTCGGCCCTCTACAGCGGATACCTCACCCTCGTCTGGAACCGCTCCCCTTGAGAGTTCCTGACAAGGCGTAGGAGAGGGTCGCAGTGGCTTTGATAGGCCTCTCGGATGGCGACAACACCGCCCGGTGTCTACGAGTGGGGGCGCTGAGTGGGTGTCCTGAACCCGCCGAAGCCTGCCAAGCCTCCGGTCGCCCAGGACCGCGTTCCGGCGGACAGGTTGGCGAGTACCCACCACTGGGCGGGCTGAGTGAGAGAGCCGACTCGCATGGGCAGCGGGAACGGCGAAGGCCCCGGTCTCCTTGCGGAGGCCGGGGCCTTCATCGAGCGCTGGGCAGGCCTTGCACCTGCATCCCCCCACGGGAAGTGGGGTGCCTTTCCTTGGACCACCAACGCGAGCCCACCACCAGGAATCCCGGCCGCGAGAACAAGATCAACGATAGCGCACGAACTTCCCTGCTGTGTATCCGCGAGGGTGGCTGAGGGGGCGACGAGGAGTTGCCGGGTCCGATTCCCTTCCGCCTCCCGGGGTCAGGGCGGATCTGCTGGTCCGTCTCGGTCATCATGGACCGGTGAACCCCCGTGACCTCGCGACGCTCCTGGCGGTACGGGTGGAGGCCTCCAGCACCCGCGGCGTCCTGGTCCTGCGCAACACCTCGGGCGAGCTGGAGCAGCCGATCCGGACGGACCGCGGTGATTCCGAGGCGGGCCGGGCGATGCTCGAGCGCGCCCGTGCTCTGGTCGGGCACCGGGTGCGGGTCTACCGCCTCAACGAGCGGATGGCGTCCAACCCCAAGCTGGAGGTGCGCATCGTCGTGCACCTCGCCGGCTTCGGCCCCGACACCGATCCGGTGCACGAGCACAGCGCGAAGCAGGACGTCCTTGCGGCCGCCGAAGGCGACACCTCGGTCGCGCAGCTCGCCTGGTCGGAAGCGGGCCTCCCTGAGTCCGGCGCCGTATCGGTGACCCAACTGGCCGACGCCCTGAACCGCCTCCCGCTCGCCGACGGCTGACGACGTCGGCCCGGCGGGCAGCAGTCCGGGCGTGCCGGCGAACCCGTGCGCGAGCTCCTCGGCCCACCAGGCCGGAATGCTAGGAGCGGGCCGCCGGAGAACCGGGCCACGCGCCGGTACAGGCCGTTGGCAGAGGAGGCGCCGAGCAGCCCGGAGGTGGTGTGGGGCGCCACCGCTGTGACCGTGGACGGTGACCCAGGCACGGTGGATTGACGGGCTCGTGCTCCCGCGCGGGTGGACGGAGGTCACGGGCCACATCTGGCACTTGGGGGGGCAGTCCCGGTACTGCTTGTCCTTGTCGATGAGGCGGCGGAGAGGCTCGGTGGCTCCGGGCACGGTGGCTCCGGGCACGGTGGCTCCGGGCACGGTCTTGCCGGCCCAGGAGGGGAAGGTGCGCTCGCGAAGCTGTCGAGCGTCGGGGTGTGCCGGGCCCGCCCCTCTGCCGTGGAAGTACGCGCCGCGCTTCGAGAGCACGGCCGACAGGCAACATCCTGGCCGGCAAGGTCCGTCAGGCGGCGGTCAACGCCCTACCCAGGGCCGACCCCACGGCGCCGCCCCGCAACGGCGCGCGTGGTGTCCCGGCCCGCTCGGTGAGTTCCAGCTCGGTGAGTTTCAGCTCGGTGGTGCGGAGGAAGTCGGCGACCTTGCCGGGCACGGAGCGTGCCCGCGGTTCTGCACTCGCGGCCCTGCTCCGCCACTGCGGTGCCTGGTAAGCGTGGCCATGGGCATCCGCGTGGCGCGGGTGCCGCGGCGAAGGGAACGGCTTGTGCACGAGCGCACGAAGGACCCGCGGAACGACACGACGTCGCGTACGGCGCCGGGCCGCCGGACCGCTGCCCGGCCGTCCGCCACGGATGAGGAGTTCCGGGCGAACGCACCGATGACTCCGGAGACGGCTCTGTTCCTCCAGACCACCGTTGGCAACGCGGCGGTCGCCCGGATGATCCAGCAACGGCACGCCCACCGCCCCCCTGGCGGCGGAGGTGATGCCGCGACCGGCACGGAGGCCGAGGCCGCACCGGTGCAGCGCTCCGCCGTGCACGACGTCCTGAGCTCCCCGGGCCGGCCGCTGGCCGAACCGGTGCGCACCGAGATGGAATCGCGCCTGGGGGAGGACTTCCGTACCGTGCGCGTCCACGACGACGCCCCGGCCGCCCGGTCTGCGGCCGAGATCGGCGCCCGCGCCTACACCTCGGGCGACCACGTGGTGCTCGGCCGCGGCGGCTCGGACGACCACACCCTCGCTCACGAACTGACTCACGTGATCCAGCAGCGGCGGGGCCCGGTGGCCGGCACCGAGATCGGATCGGGACTCCGGGTGTCGAGCCCCTCCGACCGCTTCGAGCGCGAGGCCGAGGCGAACGCCACCGAGGCCTTGCGCCGCCCGCTCCCCACGCCTGTGGCCCGGCCCTACCCGGGGTCCGGCCCGGTGCCGCTCGGGGGCTCGCGGGCGGAGGACCACTCGCGGGTGCCGGTTCAGCGTGCTCCCACGGCGAGCACCGCTGCTGCACTGGTCGCGACGCAGGCCGCCTTCACGCACCTGGCGGGGGACGATCTGGAAGGCGAGTGCGGCGGCTTCGAACGCAGGCGGGCGTTGAGCGTCAACCCGCCTCAGCAGGGGGTGATCATCCAGGAGATCAACCGGGTCTTCGCCGTGGAACAGCAGGATGGGGCGACGTGGTCCGCCCTGCCGAGCACGGCCATCGACGCCTACGTCACGTCGAAGAACTCGACCGTGCACGCCACGGTCGGCCGCTATTGGGAGTTGTGGGAGGTCGACGCGCAGGGCAATGTCTCCGACGGCGCGGAGGACACCTTCGGTCTTCCCTCCATCATCCCGGGAAGGAAACGCAAGGACACCACGCGGGGGACCTACACGATTACGGGGGACGCGGTGTTCTACCCCACCACTGCGGCGCCGAACACTCTGGGCTTCACCCGGGGCGGGGCCGCGCCCGCCGGGGGCCTGTACAGCACCTTGTCCGACCCGTCGGGGGCCATCGCGGCCAGCGGACTCACCGCCACCGGCCAGCCGGTGCGCTGCCGGGTCCACGTCTCGTGGGACAGCTCCGCGAGCGACAGGTACTCGGTGGTCACCATGACCTGAGCCGAGCGGGCGCTTGGCGATCGCCCCCCGCGCCCAGTGGAGAACGCCCGCGCCGCCGACGTCGCGCTCACCGAGGCGGATCTCGCCGCGATCCGCGACTTCCTCCCGACCGGCGGATCCGGCGCCCGGTACGCCGAAGAGCACGCCCCAACCGGGTCTGACCCCAGCCCGAGCGGACCTACGAATCGACCCGGACGGACCTACGAATCGACCACCGGTCCCGCCGCATGAACATCCCGCGGGTCTCCCCACCCGGACGGGCGCCTGGGGGACGCTGTCGGAAGCCGCAACCGGGCGCCCTCCTGGTCCGGACTCCCGACGTGCGGCCCGCGTCTGCCGAGCGGCGGTCGTCGGGGTGTTCGGTGGTGGGGGTCCGAAGTACGCTGCGACCGCAGATCATGACGTGCACCATCCTCCTCACGGAGGGCTGATGGGCGATCCCGCCCACATCGCACAGGGCGGAGGGGAGCGCTTCGTGTCGGGAGCGGCGTTTGCATTTCCAGGGTTACACCCGCAGGATCCGGACACCCTCGGGGAGTTCAGGCTGGTGGCGCGGCTGGGTGAAGGCGGGATGGGCCAGGTGTTCCTCGCCCTTTCCCCGGGCGGGCAGTCGGCGGCGGTGAAGGTGATCCGCTCCGAGTTCGCCCGGGACGCCCAGTTCGCGTGGCGGTTCACGCAAGAGGTACGCACCGCACAGCGAGTGCGGGGTGCCTACCTCGCGCCGTTGCTGGACGCTGATCCGAACGCCGAGAGGCCTTGGCTGGCCACCACCTACGTTGCCGGGCCGTCCTTGCGGGACCTGGTGACCACGTACGGGCCGCTGCCGACGGGACAGGTCATGCTGCTGGCCTTCGGTATCGCGCACGCACTCAGCGACATCCACGCGGCCGACGTGGTGCACCGGGACCTGAAGCCGGGAAACATCCTGCTGGACGAGACCGGCGTGAAGGTCATCGACTTCGGCATCGTCAAATCCCTGACGCAGTCGATGACGTACAGAAGCCAGTCAACCCGGATCGGCACTCCGCTGTTCATGTCTCCCGAGCAGGCCATGGGCCGCGCCGTCGGACCGGCCTCGGACATGTTCGCCTTCGGCTCCACCTTGTTCTCCCTGGCTTCTGCCAGCGAGGCGTTCGCCGCGGAGAACGAGTGGGGCGTCGCCCATCGCATCGTCGCCGACGAACCGGACCTGTCGCACCTGGACCCGCCTCTGCGCCGCCTGGTCGCGGCGTGCCTGGACAAAGACCCCGAGGAGCGGCCGACGGCGCTGGAGGCGCGGGCCTGGTGCGAGCGAGAGCTGGGTGATGCGTTCGGCCCGGGCGCCTGGATGGACATCACCGGCGCCCGCGAGTCCATACAGCAGCGCAACGCCGCCTTGCGCGCCTTCAGTCTCCATGGCGCAGGCGCGCCCGGGACGGCAACCAGTGACCGGCCCGGCTCCGGCGGGGGCGGCGAAGCGGGCGAGGACAAGGTCTCGCGGGACGAGCACATCGCGGGTCCCCGGCCTACCGGGGTACTGACGGCTCCGCAGGTGCCGGTGCGTCCGCCAGTGCGTCCGCCGGTGCGCTCCCGTCTTGCCGCAGCGGGTGGAAGCATCGCCGCCCACCTGGCACTGGTCGTGGCTGCGGCTGGGGCCCTCGTGTGGGCGGCCTTCCTGCCGATCATGTCCGAGTACTGGACGGACAAGTCCTCCGGCCATCAAGTGGCGCACCTGAACGTCTTCTTCCACCTGCATGATCCATGGACGCCGCAGATCCCTGTCGGCGTCCCGGACGTGGCGTCGGACTGGGTGCTGGCTCCGGTCTCGATCTTCGGAACGGCCCTCGCGCTGGTCTGTTGTGCACTGCTGACGCGGACTCTGCTCGAAGACCCCGTCAAGGGCCGTGGTGGGGCTTTGATCGCGGTCTGCATGATCTGGCTGGCCGTCGTCGCGTTCTTCGCCGTGTTCCTGATCTGGATGCAGGTCGGCAATTCGGTCACGGATGACAACCCCGCCTACAACGTCCGGTCGGCGTTGATGCCCGGAGGCTGGCTGGTGCTGCTGGCCAACGGCTTGACGGCGTACGCGCTCCAGCGCATGCACGTACGCGACAAGAAACTGGCGGCCTGAGGGCCCCGCCGCGGAACCCGACGAGACGCCCACCAGGGGTGCGACCCAGAGACGCCAGAAAACTGTTCTTCGCACCGAGCCGTGACGAGGTCGAGTGGGCGCGGATACGTTGACGACGGTGGGCCGCCCGCCGACCTTGCCGCGGGCCCGGGCAGCGGCAAGGCCCTCGCGGGTGCCGGAGACGATCAGCTCGCGGATGAACTCCGCCAGGGCGGCGAAGACGTGGAAGACCAGAGCGGGCACCACCAGGGTGTCGCCCGGGTCGAGGAAGGCGTGGCACGCCTTCAGCTCGGGCCGGGCGTCATTCTTCCCCGACTTCTTGTCAGCGAAGACCGGCGGCAGCCGACCGCGTCAAGGGCGTCGAGCCGGCGGTCGTGCTTCTGTCCGCCGGTGGACACCCGTGCGTATCCGATGCGGATCTCGGTGCGGACGCCCGGCTCGGCGACCAGGAGTTCGAGCTGGGTGTCTTCACGTGGCGTCCGGCGGCCTGCGGCGTGCGGCCTGCGCGACGGTCTTCAACAAACAATGGTTTGTTGAAGATCGGCGGAAGTTGTCGGTGCTCTCGCCGACGCGTCAGTGTCGGCGGCGGTTGAGCACCCCGATGAGAGTGGCAAGATCGGCGGCACCGGCCGGATCATCCGCGTAGCGGGTGGTCTGGAGAGGGCCGACCTCAGGAAGGACGATGTCCTCCCGCACCAGGACATAGACCAAGGTCAACAGTGCGGCGCGGGCATTGCCATCGGTGAAGGGGTGGAAGAACGCCACATCGAAGTGGGCGCGGGTCGCGCGTGCCACCAGCGGGATGTCCGGGTCGGTCGTCTCGCGCAGGCTGCAATCGAAATCGGCCTGCGTGCGAGGGGTCAGACCGTAGCGCTCGCGGCCGCCCTTCGCATAGGCGTCACTCACGCGGAACGGTACCCCTGGTGCAGCGAGAACTTCGCGCTGCCAACCGGCCAGGAGCGCGAAGTTCAGCGGGCTCCGGCGTGCGGCATCCTCTCGGGCCAGGGTGTGTGCGGCGAGCAGACGCTCGGCGCGAATCGGGTCGCGCTGGCGCACCGGCCCCTCACACCAGGATCGGAACCCATCGCGGTCGGGCGAGACCCGTTGTAGAGCCGGTGCGTGTTGCCAGTCGACCTCGCGGCGTACGCCCAGCCAGGCCGAAAGGCTGTCGTAACGGGTCCTCGCCGAACCGGCCTGGGCCGAGAAGCTGTCCGACGGGGACCGGCGAGGACTGACCGCGCTGTTCTGGTCGAACATCGATCCGTACGGCACCTTCCGCGTCGTGACCACCCGCGACCTTCCATGGACGTGATCCAGGCGGGAGCATTCTGGTGACGGGGGACGGGTGACGGGGGACGGGGGTGGCAGACCGTGGGGCGCAGACGGGGTGCGTGGGCCGGGTCGGCGGCAGCGGGAGGGGCTGCGTTGGTGGCGGCTGTGCTGGGGCCGGTGACCAACTACGCCAGCGCCGCGGTGCCTGGCTGGGCGGCACAGGCATGGGTGATCTGGCCGGTGTTCGCCGTGCTGGTGGTGGTCAGCATCGGGCTGTTGCTGTGGAGCCGGAATCTGGATGCCGCAGCAGGGCCCCCTGCGCGGCTGGCACCGGTGAGCCGACTGGCCCGAGGCCCGCAGGCTTCGTTACGCCCCCCTCATGTTCAGCGCGTGCGGGGGCGTGAGGGAGAGCTCGCCGTGCTGACAGGCATGCTTCGACGGCCACAAGGCCGGTTCGCGGTGCTGTGCGCGGTCGGCGGGATGGGCAAGACAACGGTGGCCGCGCAACTGGCCACCCAGGCCGAGGCGGCGGGCTGGCGAGTGTTTTGGGTGCGCTGGCGCGACGGTGCCGAGCTGGCGCAGCAGATGGTGCAGGCGGCGCTGGCCTGTGGCCTGCCAGAGGCAGAGCTGGAGGCCGCGCGAGCGGGGCAGGCGAGCCTGCCGGATGTGGTCTGGCGGCAGTTGGGCCGGGTGCGGCGGTGGCTGCTGGTCGTGGACAACGCCGACGAGCCGCACGAGATCGGCCCGGCAGGGGAACCGGTGGCCGACTATCGCGGCTGGATCCGTCCTCATGGCCGGGGCCTGCTGGTGGTGACCAGCCGGGATGGCAGCGAGCAGACCTGGGGTCCGTGCGCACAACTGCTGCCACTGGAGCCGCTGCCGGTGCGACCTGCGGGGCAGGTCCTGCTGGACGCTGCTCCCGTGGCCGGCACCGCCGAGCAGGCCCGGGAGCTGGCGGCGCGACTGGGCGGGCTGCCCCTGGCGTTGCACGCGGCCGGCACCTATCTGGCCGGACCCACCAGCCGCTACCGCACCTTTGCCGCCTACCGCCAGGCCCTGGAACAGGAACTGCGGTTCCTGTTGGGAGCGGCGCACCCGAATGCCTCCCGTCCGCAGGTCGCCCGCGCCGTGGTGCGGCACACCTGGGAGGTGTCCTTGGACCAGCTCGCCGGGGAGGGCAACGCTTTGGCCCGACCCCTGTTGCGGCTGCTGGCCCTGCTGGCTCAGGCCCCCGTCCCACTGTCCCTGATCACGCCGGACCTGCTGTCCGTCGTCACCGGACACGACGTCACGGCGGTGGCCCTGGAGGCCGCGTTCGCCGGCCTGCACCGCTACGGTCTCCTCGGCCTGCCCCGCTCTCCCGGCGGCACCGGCCCGGCGTCGGGCAGCGGTGAGGGGGCGCAGGTGGTGCTGCATCCCCTGATCCGAGAGATCAACGCTGTCGCCCTCACGGCCGAGACCTCCGAGCTCGCCGTGTGGCACCGGGCCCTTGCCGAGCGGCTGACCACGGCCGTGCACGAGGCCAACCAGCGCGGGCGCGCTGGTTGGCCTGCAGCCGTGCTTCTCGCCCCCCACCTGCCTCTGCTGCTCGACTACGCGGACCCAGGCACCGCCACACACCACCGCACCACTCTCAACGCCCTGGCGCAGGTGCTGCAGAGGGCCGGCGCTTTCGGTGCGGCGCGCCTGCTGCATGAGCGGGTCCTCGACGTCGAGACCCGCATGCTGGGCCCCGAGCACCCCGATACCTTGACCAGTCGCAACAACCTGGGCAATGCCTTGTTCGGAATGGGAGAGCCGGCCGAGGCAATACGCCTGCTGCGGCAGACCCTGGAGGACCGCACCCGGGTCCTGGGCCCCGAGCACCCCGATACGTTGACCAGCCGCAATGACCTCGCATGCGCTGTGGACGGGACGGGTGAGCATGCCGAGGCGGTGGGTCTCCTGCGGCAGACCCTCAACGACCGCACCCGTGTCCTGGGCCCCGGGCATCCGCATACGCTGGCCAGCCGGGACAGCCTCGGTCTCGCCCTGGACGGGATGGGCGAGCACGCACAAGCAGTGCGCCTGCACCGGCAGACCCTGGAGGACCGCACCCGCGTCCTGGGCCCCGAGCACCACCTCACCCTGCTCAGCCGCCACAACCTCGCCAGTGCCCTGACCAGGGCAGGTGAGCGGACGGAAGCGATACAGCTGCTGCGACAGGCGCTCAACGACCACGCCCGCATTCTGGGCGACGAGCATCCGCATACGCTGGCCGGCCGGGACAGCCTCGGTCTCGCCCTGGACGGGATGGGCGAGCACGCACAAGCAGTGCGCCTGCACCGGCAGACCCTGGAGGACCGCACCCGCGTCCTGGGCCCCGAGCACCCGGACACCCTTGCCAGTCGCCACCACCTCGCTCTCGCTTTGACCAGTGCAGGTGAGCAGGCCGAGGCGATACAGCTGCTGCGCCGAACCCTCGATGACCGCGTCCGCACCCTGGGCGACGAGCACACGCATACGCTGGCCAGCCGCAACGCGCTGGAGACAGCGTTGGCCATGTCCACCCAACGGCCACCGAGCCGGTGGTGGCACTGGCTGCGGCGCAGGAACGCCGCAGCCAGTGGCGGTTGAGGAGGCCCTGTATCCCCGAGCCGCCGCCAAGCGTCACGTGGGCAGGGTCGGCGCTACGCGCGAGTCTCGACCGCCGACCAGAACCCCGATCACCAGATGGACGCCCTGCCGCGGGCCGCCGTCACCGCAGCCCTCCACACGCGCCTCGCACACGACCGCGGCGTCGTTCCGTACCGCCACCCGAGGGCTGTCGCTCATTGATCACCTGATTGCCGCTATCGATGCCGATCCGACGTGCCGATCATGCGGACAGAAGGCCCGTGGTTCCACGTACTGCGGGTTCCACGTACCGCCACGTCGCCGCTGGCGACCCGTCCCGCAAGGAGTTCCAGGTGGGGGAGAGCAGAGGGCTCGACGACAACGAGATCACCACTGCCTGGACGCAAACCACCAGGCTGTCCTTCCTATCGGCCCGGATCCCCTCTCGAAGAAGCAGAACTCGGACCAGGCCCACCCGGGGCACATCCTCGAACTCTTCGATGCGGGAGCAACCATCGTCCTGCAGACGCTGCAGGACTACTGGCCGCCGCTGACCCGCTTCTGCCGCAGCCTCGAGTTCGCACTGACGCATCCCGTCCAGGCGAACGCGTACATCACACCCCGTTCCGCTCAGGGACTCGCGGTGCACACGGACGATCACGACGTGTTCGTGCTCCAGACCTTCGGCCGTAAGAACTGGAAGGTGTACGGGCAGCCGAGTTCGTCCGACGAGGGCGGTGATCCGGGCGAGCCGCTGATCGACGTCGAACTGAAGCCCGGTGACATGCTGTACATCCCGCGCGGCTTCGCCCACTCGGCCCGCACCGCGGACGTCCCTTCGGCGCACATCACGATCGGTATCCGCGCGTACCAGTGGCGGATCGTCTTCGAAAAGGCGCTCACAGAAATCCTTGACACGCTCAGGGAGCCCTTGCCCGTCGGTTTCGCGGACGACCCGGCCGAGCTCGCGGCTCAGGCGGTCCAGCAACTCGGCGACCTCAAGCGCCGGCTCGACAGCATCGACCTCGACTCGCTGTCGGCCGCGGTGACGCGGCATTTCTGGGCCCGACGCTCCCCGGTCCTGACGGGCCAGCTGCAGCAGCTGATCGACCTCGACGACATCAGCGACGGCTCGACGCTGCGCCGACGTCCCCAATCGGTCTGCAACCTCCGACTTGAGGAGGACCGGCTTCGAGCGCTCCTCGGCGACCGGGAACTCACGATGCCGGCTCGCCTGGAACCAGCACTGCGACGGGTCCTTGACGGCGAGCCGTTCCAAGTGTCCGATCTCGCCGAGTATCTCGACGGACCGGGCCGGCTGGTATTCGCCCAACGCCTTGTCCGGGAAGGCCTTCTGGAGAACGCCAGCTGAACCAACCCGGCAGGCACATCCCGGGCCTCCGAAGTCGCGGGCCCAACCCTGCCACCGGCAAGGATCGCCACGTCCGCCGGTCTCGGGACGCTCGCCACGAACGGGTGAACAGCCATCGCGGCCCGTGGGGGCCCCACGGGTCGGGACCGGTGCCGAGGTACGCCAGGTCCAGGTCAACGACCCGGGCCTTGTTGTTTCCTGACCGCCGACGCCGACGCCGACGCGGAGGCCGACGGCCCGGCGCGCACGCCACGGTTGGGTGGCGTTGCTGCCGGGCCGTCAGTCACTCACGCGGTCTCACTTCCGGTGCGAAGCCCTGCGGCGACGTCCGCGAAGCACCAGCACGCCGCCGGCAGCAATGACCAGTAGGCCACCGATGGTGCTGTACGTGACAGCGCTGTTCGCCCCGGTGGAAGCCAGGGGGCCGGACGTGCTGCTCGGGCTCGGGCTCGGTCTCGGGTGGCCGACGGGTACGCCCTTCTCCGCCTGCGCCCGGGTGCCGGTCGTGCCGGAGGCGGGGACGACCGGCGTGGCGGCGGTCGGTGTGGGGGCGGGTGTCGGCTTGTCCGCGCCGGCGGTCCCCGGCGCGGGCTTCAGCTGAAGGGTCGTGATCGAGTACGGCGGCAGCGTCTGTGCGGCCGCCGTGCCCCGCTCCGCCGTCGTCAGGGCGGTATCTGCCTGGGCATACGAAACGGTCGTGACCGCCCCTGCGACCGGGGTGAATCCGGCGTACGAGAGCGACACCTGCGCCGCGTTCTGCGGGCTCTTGTTGGTCAGCATGACGTTCAGACCGCCGTTGCTGCTGCGCACCGCGTGCACACTGACCGACGGGTTACCCGAGGACGCCTTGACCATGGTGTCGCCGGGCTGCGCCAGTGCGGTCAGCGAGCGGATGCCCCAGTAGGTGGGGAAGGGCGTCTCGCGCGGCGGTTGGCACCTCCCCCCGGCGCAGGTTCCAGCGGAGAGAATGCCCCCGTCCTGGTAGTCGGTCTCGCCGTGGACGGTGGTGGGTGCTTCGCCCGAGCCGTTGTGCAGGTTCCACCAGTCCACGTGGGTGGCACCCTGCTCGAACCAGGTCATGTAGGTGTCCGGCGCGAACAGGGCCGCGGCCTGGCTGGTCAAGGCGGGCGAGCCGACGCCGTCGGTCTCGGTGACCGCGATCTCCACCGAAGCGGCGCGCGTGCCCGCGTACTTGGCGATCAGCGAGCGCAGCTCGGACGTGACACCGGCGATCCGGGAGGGGGTGTTCAGCAGGTCGGCCGTAGTGGTGCCGCCCGGATACCAGTGGACGATGACGAAGTCGATCGAGCTTCCCGCGATGGAGAGCACCGTGTTGTTCCAGTCGGCGCCGTCACCGGGCGCCTTCTCCTTGTCCGGCCAGCCGCCGGGGGTGGTGAGCACCGCTCCGATCTTCACCTTCGGGTCCACGGCCTTCATCGCCTTCGCGTAGGCGATCAGGTTCTTCGCGTACGCCGTCGGGCTCTTGTCGGCGCGGTTGTCGAGTTCCCAGCCCTTGCCGTTGCCGTAGTGCCCGTTGCCGTAGACCTCGTTGCCGATCTCCCAGTACTTCACGCCGTAGCCCTTGTCGACGTTGGCGTACTTGACCCAGCCGGCGGCCTCCTGAGGGGTGCCGGAACCGTAGTTCGCGGTCAGGATCGGCTGGGCGCCGACCGCCTTCGCGGTGGCCATGAAGTGGTCGAAGTCGGTGTTGGAGGGGATCCAGCCGCTGCCGTCGCCGGAGGTATGGGTCTTCCAGTGGTAGTCGTCCGCGCCGGAGCCGCCGGGATAGCGCAGCTGCCGAACCCCCGCGGCCTTCATCAGCGATGTCACCTGGGCGTCCCCCATGTGCTCGTCGCCGAAGCCCGTGTTGAGGCCGACGCCACTGCTGGGCACCGTGCCCAAGGAGGTGCCGGCATCCACACTGATGCCGACGGTCGCCGCGGCGCCCGCGCTGGGCGCCAGGGCGCCGACACCGGCCGAGGCGGCGAGCACCGCCACCGCCCCCACGACAGAGCGCCGGAACATCCGGCTACGGCGGGGCGTGCGCCCCCGAGGCATCGGCTGCTCGGCGGATCTCGGGTCGTCTGGTGACACGTGGGGCTCCGATCGGGTGTTGACACAGAGGGCGTAGCACCGCTGACCACGGCTCGCCCTCGTCGGTACACCCCTCAGTGGCCACTCAGAGCGGAAAGGTTGCCGTCTCAACAAATTTTTTCGCCGAGACGCGGTCGCACCGTCTCACCGGACCGACGCGAGGGCAATCCGACCCCGCTGGGGGCCGCGTTCGCCGGGTACGGGCTGCTCGCCAAGACCCTGCACCTGCCGGCGCGTCAGGGGCCGACAGACGGCAGCGGCCGCCGCTACGGCGGCTTTCCGGGGCCTTATCGGGGGATGTCGATCAGAACGCGGCCGCGGCCGCGGCCGCCAGCGTCGACGCGGTCGTGGGCCTTGGCGATGTCGGCGAGCGGGTAGCGGCCGCCGACATCGACGGTCAGCGCGCCGACGGCGGCCGCGGAGGTCAGATCACGGACGGCCTGGAGTTTGGCGTCGGCGGGGAAGTCGTCGCTGCCGATCAGGCGCAGGGTCACGTTGTTGAACAGCAGAGTCCAGAAGGGGATTTCGGTGCGGTCGGCGCGGGTGGCGTAGGCGGCGATGGTCGCGCCGTTGGCGGCGACGGCGTTGTCGAGGTCGGCGTTGTCCGACAGGGATACCTCGATAATCCGGTCCACACCGGCGGCGGCGTGGGCGAGGATCTCGGCGGCCGGGTCGGCGGCGTCGAGGGCGACGGCGTGGGAGATGACCGCCGGATCGGCCCGGGCCAGGTCGGCTGTGCGGCGGACGGTGCCGATGACGGTGGCCCCGCCCCAGGCGGCGAGCTGGGCTGCCAGCGAGCCGACCCCGCCCAGGGCCCCGTTGACCAGGACGACCTTGCCATCGACGGGGCCGTCGGCGAACACGCTGCGGTGCGCGGTGATGCCGGGGATGCCCAGGCTCGCGCCGAGATCGTCGGAGAGGTGGTCGGGCAGCGGGACGGCGAGGCCGGCAGGCACGACGGTGTACTGGGCTGCGGTACCGAAGGCCCGGTAGGACTGGGCGCCGTACACCCACACGCGCTGCCCGCTGCGGCGCGCGTCCACGCCGTCGCCGACCGCGTCGATCACGCCGGCGGCGTCGCTGTGCGGGATCACCCGCGGGTAGGGCATGCCGGAGCCGGTCCAGCCCGTGCGCTTCTTGGTGTCGCCGGGGTTCACCCCCGAGACGGTGACGCGGACGCGGACCTCTCCGGGGCCGGGGGTGGGGTCGGGCAGTTCACCGACCCGCAGTACCTCGGTGGCCGGGCCTTGTGCGTCGTACCAGGAAGCAAGCACGGGGGGCGCCTTTCGTTGTCTGTCAGCTCGCCGATGCGTCGAGCGGGGAGGAGACGTGTGGGTCGCGCGTGGGGCCGGGCTCGGGGGTGTCCTGGCCGAGGGACTCGCGGATCCAGGTTCGTTCGGCCTGGCTGGTGGCGCGGGCGGTGAGCAGCATGCCGCGCCGGTAGGGGTCTGCGACCTCCTCGGCGCGCAGCGGCGTCTCTCCGTCGTAGAAGAAGCTCGCCGATTCCTCCAGGAAGGCGAGCCGACGCCTGAGCACCGCGTGCTGGTCGGCCACGTCCGGGAGCAGGGAGAGGAAGGCCAGGATCGTGAACCAGCGGGGGAAGTCGGTGAGTTCGTGCTCGGCCGGCTCGCGCAGCCGCCGGAGCATGTCCTCGCGGCCCGTGTCGGTCAGGTTCAGCACATACCGGCCGCCTCCGGCTTCCGGCGCGGGCCGCCGCTCGATCAGTCCGGCCTTGGTCAGGCGGGTGATCGCCGGGTAGAGGGTGCCGTCGCTGACCGGTCGGCTGTATCCGGTGAGGTGGGTGATGCGGCGGCGCAGCTCGTGTCCGGGAAGGGGGCCTGCGGCCAGGAAGCCGAGTATGGAGAGTTCCAGCATTCCTCCAGCATGACACATCGAAACGAGGTCAACATCGAATCGAGGGACACATCGATTCGATGTTACTGTCGTCAGGGTCCTGCCGTTCGCTTCGAACACCACCAGGCAGGCAGAGAGGCAGAGGGAAATGTCACCGGAATCCGTTGAATCAGTAATGAAGCGCTTCGTCGAGTTCATCAACACAGCCGACGAGGACCTTGCCCGGGAGGTCATCGCCCCGGACGCGGTGTTCCACGCACCCAGTCACGCTGAACCGCTGCGGGGCCCCGAGGGCTACCTGGAGATCATCGCGATGATGCGCAGCGCATTCCCCGACGTCCGGTGGACGCTGGAGGAGAGCATCACCGAAGGCAGCACGGTGGCCGCACGGTTCACCATGCGCGGCACTCACGAAGGCGAGTTCTTCGGCATCCCTGCCACCGGCAACAAGATCGCGGTCCAGGCCATGAACTTCTACTACCTGGCCGATGGACGCATCGTCAAAGAGCGGGGTCAGCCCGATCTCCTCGGGCTCATGCAGCAGATCGGCGCCGTACCGGCGCCGTGAGGCAGACAGTCGCCTCCTCCTCCCGCGCAACCGCCCAGGTCCGCGCTACCGCCCTCCCGCACGGCACATCATGGAATCCCTCGCACCCGCACCGCCCGCTCAGGCGATAGCCCTCCTGCCCCGGTCCTCCATTCTGGTGGCGGCCCTGCCTACCTGATGCGCCCGCTCGGCGCGATGGCCTTCGGCCACATCGGGGACCGGCTCGGGGCGAGTGCACCGGCGTCACCGCCTACCTGGTCGAAGGCGCGGCACCCCACCGGCGCGGCCTGGTCGCCTCGCCGGCCTCCGCCGCCAGCGAGATCGGCGCGCTGCTCGCCGCCGGGCAGCTGAAGCCCCTGGCCACCGGGCCGGACCTGCCAGCCCCCGAGCTCCGCCGGGCTTCGCCACCACGCAGGCGATGCCATCCGCCCGCTCATGGGGCGTGGTGTCCGGGCCCGGTCAGGACCGGTCCGACCGAGTCAGCTGGAGTCCGTCGCGTCGTCCTCGGCCGGGCCGGGGGCTACCGTGCCGTCGGCGGCCCGGGCCGCGGCTCGTTCCGCGCGGAGCTCTTCGGCGACCTCGTAGGCCCGGGCCGGGTCGTAGACGGTGGCCGAAGTGCCAGGGCTGTACATCGCGGATGCCCGGGGCGTGTACCCGTAGCCTTCGACGCCGCGCCGGGCGGCTATGCGGTCGACCTCGCCAACGGGTACCTGCCACACCTCGGCGGTGTGGGACGGGGTCCACCACTCGTCCGGACGCACGAAGTCCCGCTTGACCTCCGTCTGACGCTCCACCGCCACCTGGGCCGGGCCGAGTTGCTCGGTCAACCAGGCGGTCAGCGCCTGCGCGTCGACCCGTGCGAGCGGTGCGGTCGTCGCCGGTTCGCACTCCACCCTCTCACCGCGGGTGTGCAACACCACCTTGATCGACTTTCGCTGCCCCAGACTGAGCCGCTCGACGACGACGACTCGCTGCAGATCAGTCATCGCCATCGTCGACGAACGGAGAAAGCGGGCGATCACGACCTGGGCCGGAGTTCCCAGGGGGCGGAGCTCGACCCACCGCACCGTCACGGAGACCGTCACGAACACCATGGCCACGGCGAGCAGAATCACCGCAACGGCCGTGAGTGCCAGGAGGACCCAGAAAGCGCCCCAGGCGAGTGAGCTCCCCGAGATCACGGCGGCCACGAGGAAGCCCAGCAGAAGTGGGGCTGCGACCACCGGCGGGACCATGAGGCTCGAGCCGAGCGCGACGGCCAGCTCGCGGGCCCGGCTGGGCACGAACAGCAGCCGCCATCCGTCTGTCACGGGTGCCACCACTCCCGCCAGCGGGCCGGGATGCCGAGTTTCCATGAACCAAAGGTAGGACCCTGCAAGGGAGTTGGTAAGGGCACGGCGAGCCGTACCTTCTCGGGGACTCGATGACCGCGTCGGCATGGGGGCAGCGGAGGCCGCCCTCATGTCCGGCGAATCCTCAGGAGCGACTCAGTTCGAGACGTCGTTCGGGAGCCGTGAAGAAGGGACAAGCTGAGCGGACTCCGCTTCATCCCAAACCCAGCGGCCATCCGAAGCGACGTACAGGGCCGCGCCAGCTTGAGGAATCAGCCGATTTGTTCTGCTCTGCTCGTCTCTTACCAGCCTCAGACCCCAGACCGACGGCATGCGTGCGGCGTGTCCGCCGTCCCCTCCATGCGCGCCAGGAGGCCGCAGCACTCGCAGCAGACGGGCGGGAGCGGTCCGGGGCAGTCGCGAGGGCCGACCAGAGTGCCGCGTGGTCAACAACGAGCGCGCCAGCAGGCCCTTCACGTGTGCTCCCGAGCGGGACCTGGCGACTCGTGAGCCGCCGGAGGACGCCCGGCAGTCGGCACCACTGGGGGCCGGACCACGCTTGCCTGGAACAGAGCCATCGTGGTTGGTACCTGTAGCGATACCGATACCGATACCGATCGCGGACAGCCCTCCTCGTTTCCCACCTGCCGGCAGTTACCGCCGCTGCAACGCCCGCCGTGCGATCGCAGCCGTCAGCAACTCTTCGTCGAAGTACGAGGCGACCGCGAGCTGAGTTGCGCCTGCGCGCGCGTTCAGCATGCTCTTGGTGATCTGTATGGTCGTCAGGTCACGACGGCTGATCGGGTTGGCCCAGCGCGCGACCCACGTGTCGAGGTCGTCTGCTGGCACCACCTCATGCAGGATGGACAGTTGCTCCGCCCTGGAGGCGTCGAACGGCTCGGCGGTGAGCAGGAGCCGGCGAACCCAGGCCTGTCCCGCCTCTTCCGCGAGACGGGGCAGGACACCGCCCCACGCGGGCGGGACGCCGAGGCCGACCTCCGGCATCCGGAATCGGCAGGTGTCTGCTCCGACGCGCAGATCGCAGAAGACCGCGAGGCCGAGGCCCGCGCCTATGACATCGCCGTGGAGACGGGCGATGGTCACCAGTTTCAATTGCGAGAGCGTCGCGCACACCCGCTGGGCCTTGTCGGCGAGGGACCTGAGCGCGGAGCCCGATGAGTCGTTCTCCAGCAGTGCAGGGAACTCCGTGCGGTCACCTCCCTGGCAGAAATGATCTCCCGCGCCGGACAGCACCATCACGCGGACCGTCTTGTCGTCCTCCAGGGCGCGCAGGACCACCAGCAGTTCGCTGAGCATCTGGCCGTCGATGGCGTTGCCTGTCTCGGGCCGGTTGAGCTGGACCCTGAGGATGGGGCCCTCGTCGGTCACCTTGAGGGCCTTGAAGTCCATGAGCATGGGGACGTCTTCCGTTTCTTGCGTGGGTGGTCAGGTGAGGGTGAGGTGCATGGAGGTGATCCGCCGGAAGGCCACCCGGGGCGCCCACTGCGGGGGCTCGCTCAGGCGCGGGCGTATGGAGCGACCGAGGAGGCGGGTGATCAGGGTGACCGCTTCCAGCCGGGCCAAGGCGTTGCCTGCGCAGTAATGGATTCCTGCTCCGAAGGCCAGGTGGCACGCTCTGCGACTGGGGCTGAAGCGATGGGGCTCGGGGTAGCGGGCGGGGTCGTGATGTGCGGCCCCCACCATGAGCTGCACCATCTGACCGGCCGGCACGAGGGCTTCTCCGAGCTGGGTATCCGTCGAGGCCACACGGCTGATCATGTGGATGGGGGCGTCGTAGCGCAGTACTTCGTCGATGGCGTCCGGGATGAGTTCGGGGTCGCGGCGCAGTGATTCCAGATGCTCGGGGTTTTCGAGGAGCAGGCGCACCGCCGTGGACAGGACGTGCGAGGTCGTCTCCAGGGCCGCGAGAATCATGAAGAGCGCGAGAGCGTGAACGGCTTTATCTGCGCGGTGCCTGTCAGGTTCGAGCGCGTCCCAGGTCCGAAGCCACGCTGAAACCGGGTCGCTCCCAGGTCTCTTTCGGCGCTCACGTATCAACTCGCCGAAGTAGGTCCGCAGTTGCATCGTGGCGCTATCGGAGAGGGCCAGCTGGCTCGGCGTGGGGAACAGCTCCTGCGCGAAAACCTGATCATGCGTGAGGGTACGCAGTAGCCCGTAGTCGGTGGCGGGTATCCCCATCCACTCGCCGATGGTGATGACGGGCAGTTCTTCGCTGACGAGTGTGTGGAAATCCGCCGGCCCGTGGCGCAGTTCTTCCGTGAAATTGGTGAGCAGCCGGTCGACGGCTCGCTCTACGGACGGACCGAGGAGTGCGAGCGAGCTGTGGGGGAAGAGGCTCCCCAGAGACCGGCGTTCCCTCGTGTGCTGGGGTGGGTTGAGCATCGGCAGGGATGCGGCCATCTGCTGGGAGGCGGGCGAATTCCATCGGTCCGAGTGCCTTCTCCGCCAATCGCTGTCGGGAACGCTCCAGGCCTTGTCTCGAAGGATCTGGTCGCAGAGAGCATAGGACGTGACAATATATCCGCCCCACGGCGCCGGGATGATCTCCCCCATTTTCGCGAGTTGTCGATAGGCGGGCAATGGATCCGATTGCCCTGCCTCTGATCGCAGCCGGGAAAAAACAGCCGTCAACGCCCGCCGGTCGACGCCGACAGCAGCCATGGAAAGGTTCAAGGCAACTCTTTCTTGCAAGATCAAACAGTGGTGGTCAGCGCTGCCTACCCTCACCATTGAACGTTCACGCAAAAAAGAGAGCTTCCCCACACCGGTCTGCGGCGCGCCGCGCCCGTGGGAGCCGGAGCATTGCCGCTTTTGGGAACGGACAGCACAAAACGCCTTGGGCTCACGCGTACGTCAGGGACAGGTCGCAGGCTCTCAGGGTCGCTGGTCGAGGAAGAGCTGATAGAGATCCCGGCCTCGAGTGGGAGAGCAGTCGATTTGCCTGAGAATCCGCGGATGCGCGATCACGATCATGAGATTCTCGTACATCGTCGCAACCCGTTCCTCGAGGCCATTGAGGTGCCCGTAAATGGAGTGCCCTGTCATGACGAGGCCTGACCAAGTACCGGCGATCTGGTGCGCCTGGTCGGCCGTGTTCACGTCGAAGCCGACCTCCCCTCGCTGTTTGGCTTCGTTCAGCTGGGTGGTGTTGAACTTGATCCAATCGGGCCAGGGAGTTCCGTACACATCCCGCGCCTCATGGGTCAGCGACAGGCGCAGTGCGGCCATTATTTTTGGGTCCCGGGAGATCTTGTGGCTCAGGATCAAACCGGTGTCCACCACCTCTTGCAGCTTGATTTCCTGCGGGACAAGGCCGTCGACTTGAAGGGTTGATTCGAGGATGGCTACCGCGAGGTCCTTCTTCGACCGGAAGTGAAAGTAGAAGGCACCCTTGGTCACGCCTGCAACTCGGATGATCTCGTTGACCGACGCTCCCTCGTATCCATTTCTTTCGAATACCTGGCCGGCGGCATCGAGAATCTTTCCGTATGTCCATTTGGCGCGGTCCGACTGCCGTCTGGACTGCTCGTGCGCCTCGGGCACTTGTTTCAACCCTTCTCTCGTCCCCTGGGGGGCTGATCAGTCTCCGATGACTTCCCACCCACGTGAGACTCCCCCGCACCCGTCAGGGCGAGGCTCTGCCCTGATGAGCTCACTCGTGATCTTCAAGCCGACAGCGAGACTCTCACAACCGGAGCAGACCGCGTAAGCCTCGATCAGCTCACCGATGACGGCCTGTGTCTTGTTTGCCGGAATTGCACCACTTACGGCTCATCGAGATTTCCTCATGCTGCTTCAGCACCCGGCGGTGGGCGTTTCGTCGAGTCAAGGCCACGGTGGCACCCCGGGCGGCGGCTTCCGGGCGCCCACGGACGGCGAGGGGGCGCCGGCCAAAAGGGTTCCCCCGAGAGGGCAGGCGGCTCGCCCAAGTCGAGGCCAGGCGCGGTCGCGTGCTCCCGCGGTCCGCCCCGTCAGGTCACACAAGGAGCAACTGACCCCCATCGCGCATCCGTGGTCGATTCCGCTTGACGCATGCGCAACCAGGGTCCCAGAATTAGCGCCATCCGAACAGACCGACTGGTCCGCTGTAGGTCAGAAAGATTTCTGAGCAAAAGGGACATCACTCTGATAAGTGATCGAGTCTTCTCGGTGACGTCGAGTCTCCAAGCGGGCACTTGAGCCAGGTCAAGGTGGGTGAGGAGTGGGATTCAGCCTCTCCCGCAAGCCCTGGGTAGGGTGTTCTCGTCAACTGGAGTCAGATGACGAGAACAGACCAGGTAGTCTCCCACCGGACCAGGTGGTCTGTCGGGAGTCCCGTGTCTGCTTGCGACACGGATCGGCGACTGCTGCTGAGCAACGGGGGTACCCAGCAGCAGTCGCCCACGGGCCGAGGGCTGAGCCGCACCGGTAAGGGGGAAACGCAATGCACACGGGCTTTCTTCAGGAAGCCGACCGCGAGGCGGCCGGCGACACTTTGGCCGCGGAGATGCGGGCCAACCGCCTGCAGGACTTTCTCAAAGGACGGCGGGACCACCTCGACCTGAGCCAGTACCAGGTTGCCGTGCGCCTCTCCATCAGCGACCGCGCCTACGGGAACTGGGAGCGGGGCAGGGCCAAAGCCGCCAACCCGGCCGAGCTGATCGAGGACTTCCTGGCGTGAATCCGGTCTCCGACACCTTCTCCTGGCCACCCTGCCCGCCTTCACCTCGTCGGTCCCCCTCCCGTACGAACCCCTGCCGGTCCCGGCCAGGGAACCTGTGGACACGGAGACCATCCCTGCCTGGGCCACCGCCAACGGATGCCAGGTCCCGCCGCGGCCGACTCCCCGCGAACATCCGCCAGGCCCGGGAAGCGGCCAACCCGACCTGACCGGCCCGGACGCGGGCAGCCCGGGCCGGCCGTACGACCACCGGGGCAGTCGGCCCCGGGGGGGCGGCGAGGCAACGGTCTCGCGACGTCCCTGTCCGGTTGCGCACCGTGCGGACGAGGGCTTGCTACCGCCATGGGGTCCCGCGCGGCAGGAGGCCGGTTCCGGGCGGCCGGAGCGCGCTGAGGGCGCAGCCTGTGGTCAGGACGGCGGCGGTGGCGACGAGGGCGGGGGCGGAGTTGGGTTCGTGGAGGACCAGTGCCCACGGTTCGGCTCCGCCTGTGGTGCGCCAGCCCGCGGCCGCGCAGACGAGTGGGAAGGCAGCGGTGAGTGGTGCGGCGACGCGGTGACCTGTGAGGGGATTGAGGATCAGCGCGATGCCGAAGTAGACGGCCGTGTTGCGGCCGACCGAGGCGGCGATGCCGGAGCTGCCCGCGAGGTGCGCGACCGCGGAGATGGCCAGGACCACTGCGGTCAGGGTTGCGGCGAGGGTGGTGTCCCAGCGGTGAACGGGCCGTACCGCGGTGGCCTCCATCGGTGATCCGGCGCGGCCTGTGCCGCTGAGCCACATGACGGCGGGCAGGACCGTGACCAGCTGTGCCAGGACGAACTGGCCCGCTTGGCCGGTCAGTACGGGGACCGGGAGTTCGATGTTCCCGATGGCCAGGCCGGCGAGGGCCGTCAGCAGGGTGCAGGCGGTGAGGACGGCTACGGAGCGGGAGCGGAGCCACCAGATCACCGGGCGGCCCCGGGGATGTCGAGGTGCGGGGGCTGGTCGCAGGTGGTCAGCGCCTGGCGGTTCATTTCGTACCAGGCCAGCTGTGTCTGGTGGGGCTGGTCGAGGACTTTGCGTACGAGGGCCGTTTCCTGGGGGTTGGTGCGTCCGGGGTTCGGTGGGTTGTGGGTGGCGATGGCGATGATCCAGGCCATCAGCGGGGCGCGGGCCGGGTAGGCGGCGAACTTTCCGGTGGTGCGGGCACAGGCCGGGAGCGCGGGGAGAGCGGTGCTGGCCAGGTTGGCGGCGAGGTCGTCGGCGCGGGGGTTCTCATTGATGCCGAAGACGGCAGTGTCGGCGGCGGGTGCCGCTTTGCGGTTCTGGGTGAGGGTGGCGGGTACCGGCAGCCCTGCCTCGGTGATGCGGGTGGCGTACGTGCGGGTCCGCTGGATGACCGTGGCGTCGTCGGCGACCTCGGGCCACAGGCAGATGCGCGGCCGGGCCTTGGCGTCGCAGACCAGTTCGGAGGTGTCGCGGGCGATGACGGGTTCGTAGCCGAGCGGCTTGGCCAGGGCGACAGCCCCCGCGGCGCCCGCGGCAAGAAGGACAAGTGCGAGTACCGCGTGACGCGCTGACCTGCGGTGAATGAGGATCAGGGCGGCGCCGCACACCCCGCCCGCGAACAGGACCGCAGCCCAGACAGCTGTCGGGTCGATGACGCTGCCGATTGAGCAGCAGCTGCCGAAGCCGCCCGCGACGAGCTGGCGCGGCCAGGCCGATTCCCAGGAGGCGGGAAACGCGGTGAAGAAGAAGCCCGCGAGGAGGGCGATCGGGGCGGCAGCGATGCCGGGCAGGAGCGAGCCCAGGACATAACCGGCCAGCGTGGTGGCCGCGAGCAGGGGTCCCAGTGCGGCCGCCATGCCCAGGTGTGAGAACGGGGGCAGGGCGCCGACGGCGGTGGCAGAGATGGCCAGGGCTATGCCGAGGCCGACGACGCCCATCGTCCAGACCGGGACGAGGACGGGGAGGGCGATCGTCAGTCGGCCACGGACAGGGGCCTGGTCCAGGACACGTCCGCGCCTGAGCCGGGCGGCTTCCCATGCAGCGCTGCCGGCGCACGCGGCGGCGGCGAACGGCAGTGCCATGGAGGCCTTCCCGAGCGCCGAGGGACCGTACCCGTGGGTCACGAAGCTGGTCAGTGTGTCGTTCAACAGCAGCCCGATGAACGCGGCCAGCAGGACGGCCATGACGGTGACGGAGGATGAGCGGAGGAGTGTGCCGGTCAGCATCGTTCAGATCTCCTGCCCGACGAGCCGCGCGTACGCGGTCTCCGCCCGCTCCCGGTCCCCGGTTGCCTCCGGGGCGAGAGCCTGGAACTCGGCGGGGCTACCGTGGAAACGCACCGTGCCCTGGTCCAGGACAATCACCTGGGCGTAGAGCGCGGCGAGGTCTTCCGTCTGGTGTGTCGAGACGAGCACCTGGACCGTCGGGGACAGTTCTTCGACGAGGTGAGCGACGCTCTTGCGGTACGCGGCCTGCTTGCGGCCCTCAGGGCGCAGCCGGTTGAAACTGAGCGCCCCGTCCGTTGGGGTCAGCTGGGAGGCGGCAAGGCCCATCAGGGTGGACTTGCCCGCTCCGTTCGGTCCTAAGAGGACCGTCGCGGGCGCGGCGACGGTCAGTGAGAACCCGCTGAACACCGGTGTCCGCCTGCCGTATCTGAAGGTGATGTCATCGAATACCGGAGCCATCTGTGCGACGCGCAATCCGCCGCCCCTCGGCCGAGCGGGGGCGGCATGTCGTGGGACCATGGGTGGGAGGGTGTCCCGGCGCTGAGACCGCCGGGACACCCCTTCTTGCGAGCGTGGTCGTTACCAGTCGATTTTCACGTAATCGACAGCCAGATAGCCACCGTGGATCACGGCTGTCGAGCCGGAAGTAGTACTGGCCGGCGTCGTCGGGGTCGTTCCAGTCGACCCAGCCGCAGTAGTTCACCCGGTAGCCAGCTTTCCGGGCTGGGCCACCCCGCTGAGCGCTTTGCTTGGCTGTACGAGCCAAGCCGCGTAGGCCCTCCGAGACATCTGCCACCACTCACCGCACCCCACACGGTAGGCCCCACCGGTCGGCCCGCCCCCTGGCAGCGCACGGCCCGCACCTCGCCCCCGACCACGCGGGAATGAACCACCGGCCGACCCACGGCGCGGCAGCTGGCGCCCCATCGGCCCGGGCGGCCCACCCCGCAGCACCGACCGACCTACGACACGCGGGAGGACCTTGGAGACCCGCACGTCCGCCACGCCCGATAGCCCGCGGCGCAGTTGCAGGCGGCCAACCGCGAGCAGAAGCTGCTATTCGTCACAGTTGAACGTTCAGTGAAATTCGGCGGCTTGCTTCCTTTGCCATCGGCGGCTACGAGGTGAAGGATGGCGTGTATGGGGACTGGCTCCTGTCCACACGCCCCAGCGAAAGAGGTTTCCTGAGGAAACTGCGGGCCAGTCCGGACTCCCAGTCGTGTTTTTACAACAGGGAACCATCATGAGCAGCACTCAGCGACGCCGTCGAATTCCTGCTTGTATCGGCGCATCATGTTTGGTTGCAGCACTTTCCCTCTCAACAGGTGCAACTATCGTTGCGGCAGCTCCCCAAGCTCGAGTGATGGCAACGCAGGACGATTCCGGCGGTGACCAGTCCGGGACCGACACCAGCGGTTCCGACACCGGCAGCCAGACCGACACCGGCAACCAACAGGGCACCGACCCCAGCCACCCTCAGACCGACACCAGCAACCAACAGGGCACCGACCCCAGCCACCCTCAGACCGACACCAGCAACCAACAAGGCACCGACCCCAGCCACCCTCAGACCGACACCAGCAACCAACAAGGCACCGACCCCAGCGGCAAGTCCGAAGCCCAGCGCGCATGCGAGGCGGCGAACCGACCTTGGGCCGAGACTCAAGGCGGCGGGTTCTGCGGCCAATTCGACTCGATCACAGGTTCGCCAAACGAGGAGACAGACGGACAGAAGAAAGAAAGGGAGATCGCGGAAAAGACACTAGCGACAACCGAATGCGTGCAGAGCGCTGCTAAGGCGGCATTTTTCGCAGTCCATCCAGAACTCAGAGGTCTCGGCATTGTGGTCAAGGTTCTCACCGTGGGGAGCATGGTGACAGCCGCCGGAACAGACCTGAGCAGCGGAAATACCGAAAAGGCGGCTTGGAAGATCGCTGAAATCATCCCAACGGTCACGAAGGGGAAGCTAGAATCACCGGGGGCGACGGGTGCGGTTGTAACATGTGCAAAAGTCGTGCTTGAACTCATCACGAAATAATGAGCGGCGTCTGCCCTCGGTTGGGCAAGGCCTGGACTCGCTGACGTCCGGCTGAACGGTGAGGGCCGATAGTCTCCCCCTGAATGCCCGTCACGGCGGCGTCGCTCCTGCCGTAGCGCTCACCGCGCTGGCATTCCGCTCGGGAGCTCCGCCGTCCGGACGGTGTTTCCGAAAGTCAGCCGTCGCGTCTCAGCCTCCTGCGCTGCCTGGAGAAGGTGCAGGTCAACGATCTGCAGCGCACCAGCGACTGGATCGCCGCCGAGGAACAGCGTGAGGCGGCGGCCGCCGCGCGGCGCCCGGCTCCGCCGCCGCCGGACTGAATGGTCGAGTACCGCATCGGGAGCGGGCGCCCGCCGGTGCGCGTGCACGTCGGGGGCTGCTGGGACACCCGCAGCCGGTGCAATGCCGCCAGTGCCGACGCCGCCCGCCAGGTGCTGGCCGAAGGGGTCGAAGCGTGCACCCACTGCCTCCGGGTACCGCCCTCGCGTGCTGGAGTGAGCAGCTGCGCGCCCGCAGGTGGGCGCATGGACGCTGACACGCCACGGGTGGTCATCGCCTCGCCCGACGGCCAGGGCCGGCGATGCGTCCGCGTCGACGGGGGCGGACTTTGGGCGCGCAGCGATCTGCGCGACATCTTGGAGTTCCTGCGCCGGGCCGGCCTCGACCCCGACCACGTCGACCCTCACGAGGGCACCCTCTTCACGTGGGACGGCGGCGGCCCCGACTGGAAGCAGCGGTAGGGCACCCCCTGGGCGAGCCGGGTTCGG
This sequence comes from Streptomyces sp. NPDC002138, assembly GCF_040296485.1. Classification (NCBI taxonomy): domain Bacteria; kingdom Bacillati; phylum Actinomycetota; class Actinomycetes; order Kitasatosporales; family Streptomycetaceae; genus Streptomyces; species Streptomyces sp. NPDC002138. Next base: position 130,540 of record NZ_JBEOXE010000013.1, read on the forward strand.
CCAGCTCGCTGATCTGGGAGTCGTGCTCAACCGGTAGCAGCACAGGACCCCCATTCCAGAATTGCGGAATGGGGGTCCTGTGCTCAGAGGAGGGTGCCGTACAGGGTTCGGCGGTCGCCGGTGACGGCGTAGCGGCGGGCAGCGAGACCGGCAAGGAGGTGATCACCTTCAGATCGACGGTTGTCGTCACCGAGCCGCGAGTAAGCCGTGCTCAGGTGGGCTTGCTGCCTCAGGCTTGCCCGACGCGGAGTGGGCTTAGAAGCCATTGTCTTTCCGAGCGTGATGGGTGTGTTTCCGCTGGTCAGGGATGGGGCCGGTGTTTCGGTGGCAGGGACGAGATGTCGTGTCGTCTCTTCGGCGGAGGTGCCGGATGCCGTCGGTGATGGGGCTGTTGGAGGAGCGTGAACGCGCCGCTCGGCAGCGGGTGGATGCCCTTCAGGCCGAGCTGCGGGAGGCAGCGGCCGTGTGGGAGCGGATCGTGACCACCCGTGAGACGGCCGAGGTCCTGGCGGAACCGAGCGGAGGCCAGGACGTGTCACCGGTCGTGGTGGTCGACGAGGGGCCGGCGCGGGTTGTGGGTGCGGTGCCCGGCTCGGTGGTGCCGGTGTGGCGGGAAAACCTCGTTGCTGCGGCGCTGGCGCCGGATTACCGGCAACTCGTGGCTGCTCTGACCAGTGAGAGCGGATCGCGTGCCGGGGCGATGGACTGTCGGCAGCTCGCGGTGGTGGTTGGGCTGGAGCCGGTGCCCGCGAAGGTGGAGGGCGTGCGGTCGAGGGTGAAACGCCTGGCCGCGCCGGGATGGCTGGCGGAGGACGTCCGGGGATGTTCAGCGCGGTCGCCGGGCGAGGCGGCGGATCATGACCATGCTCATCGACCACCTGATCATCGCCTCGGCGCTGTCGGTGCGGGTTTCGTAGTAGCGGGCCAGGCGGCGTGAGTGCATCAGCCATGCGAACGTGCGCTCGAGAAGCCATCTTTTCGGCAAGACGACGAAGCCTGTGGTGTCGTCGCTGCGTTTGACTACCGTCAGCGCGATCCGCAGCATGTTGCCGGTGAAGTCGACGAGTTGGCCGGTGTAGCCGCCATCCGCCCAGACCAGCGTGATGCGCCAGTGCCTCTCGCGTAGCCGGGCCAGCAGTATCTGTCCCGCGTCCCGGTCGGTGACGGACGCCGCCGTGACCGCGACGGCCAGGAGCAGTCCGAGGGTGTCCACCACGATGTGGCGCTTGCGGCCGTTGACCTTCTTGCCGACGTCGAAGCCCCGGGTCGCGGCCGGCGGCTTCACGGCCGGTCCCGCAGCCGGTCGTGGAACTCGGCCGTCCAGCCCTTGTCGCGCCAGCGTCGGCAGAAGGCGTAGACGCGGTCCCATGCGGGGAAGTCCGCGGGCATCGACCGCCAGGAGATACCACCCGCGACCAGGTAGCGGACCGCGTCAACCATCTGCCGGTGGCAATAACCCTCCGGCTGACCGCCCCGGTCCTCCAACCAGCCCGGCACCGAAAGTGCGGCACGGACCGCGGCCCATTCCGCGTCCGTCATGTCCGAGCGGATACCGAGGCTCCCGGCTCGGACGATCGCCCGCGTTCCCGTACATGTGGGCGAGGCAGTCACACGACCGGGAAGAAGAGCTGGACGGCGCGGTGGACAGCACGAAAGACTGCGGCACCAGAGTCTCCTGACGCTCGGATGGATTCGACACCCACGAGCTGTTCGGGAGGCCCTGCCTTCATGCCCAGACCACCGGAAGATCACCCGGCCGGGCAACCACACTCGAACTCACGCCCACCATGATCGATAGAAAAACGGCTACTTACAGGCCCCGGTAGTGCGCGATGAGGTCTTCGGCCTGGTCCGCGTTGATGCCCAGCGCGGCGCCGACTTCCCCCGGGTCCATCGACCGGCCCGCGATATGGGCGGCGTCGTAGCCGATGCTCTGCGCGAGGATCTCCAGCCGGCTCGCGGCCTTCAACACCCCGGCCGGTGCCTCGTCCACGAGTCGGTCGAGCGCCTCGGTCAGCTGCGCCAGCAGGTGGTCGACCTCCTTGGGGAACGCGATCGTTAATTCCTCGACGGTGGCGATGTGCCGGTCCCAGTCCTCCCGGCACTTCGCCGCGTCCTCGTGCGCCGGATCGCCCTCGTACAGGGGCATATCGCCGATCCGTTCGCGGTCCAGCAGATGGCGCTCGCCGGTCCAGCCGCACCCGCACACCGCGCGCAGCAGCTGGGCGCGGGGCCCGTAGAACGGGCGGCCGCTGTAGCCGGCCCAGAAGTCGCTCGTATGCCCGATCGCGGAGTTCCCGTCGAAGTACACCGGCTCGGGCACGCTCCCGTCCTCCAGCAGCACCCCGACCCGGCCCTCTCGTGCGACGTTCCGAACTGCTCCCTCGTCCACGACTCGTTCCGCATTCCCCGAACCCCTTTCCGCCCCCGCACGCGTGGCCGCGGGCGCCCCACGACCGTCGCGCACTCCGTGACCCGCGCGGGGCAGAATCCGGAAGAATAGGGCGAAGGCTCGACGCCACAACGAGTTCAGGGTCCACCGGGTGTCAGCACCAGGGCGGAGGTGCCGACTGCCCGCCGGGATACGGATAGACCTCTTCCCTCGGCTATCGCGTGGAAAGAAGTGTCGCTTTCCCAAGGGGGCTTGCCCACGGCCTCTGACCTGCACAGATGGAAGATCAGCGGGTTCGGGGGGTCCCACCTCCTCACACCTGCGGTCCCCCGCCTGGTGCAACCCTCCAGACAGCTCTCCAGCCTCCCTCCGGTGCCACCCTCACCGGCCCGTGCGGCGTCTCGCACGGAGCGGGTGTGCCTCGCAGCGATAGATGTCACCTCGCATTCCTTAACTGTCACCACACAGCCGTTCGCCCTATTGACCGTGTCGCCGCGCGTGCCCCGTCGCATTTCAGTTGGAAGGCTCGCAGCCCTTCGCGTCCACGGTGGCCGATTCGCCATGGATCTTGCTTCGACCGCGGGGCTTGCCTCCTGCTCCACCCGGTTCGGTGCACAGGGCCTGCCATGGGCGTCCGCCTCAGGCGGAAACGGGTTCGGCCTCGGCGTACGGGCTGAGCATGGTGTCGAAGTAGCCCTCCGGCGCTCCCTCCAGGAAGGTCGACAGATTTTCCAGGAAGGCGCGCAGCGGGGGCGTCGCGTTGTGCCGGTCCAGGTCTTCCTGAGAACGCCAGACCTCGTACAGGAAGAAGCGGCCGTCCTCGTGCTCGTGGAGGTGGTACTGCAGGTTGCCGGGCTCGTGACGGGTGGGTTCCACGAAAGAGGAGAGGATTCGCCGGACCTCGTCCGCACGCTCCGGCCTGGGTCGCAGGAAACCGTAGAGGGCTATGGGGCGATCTGTGTTTGTCATGGCCCTCACGCTAAGATCTCACACCGATGTGAGGTTCAAGGGGTTGTGAGGAGCACCACATGAAGATCGGCGAGCTCGCCGCCGCGACCGGCACCTCCGTCCGGCTGCTGCGCTACTACGAGGAGCAGGGCCTCCTGGAGTCCTACCGCCTCGGCAGCGGCCACCGCCGCTACGACGACAGCGCCCCCGCCGTGGTCCGGCGCATTCGCGCGCTGCTGGACGCCGGCCTTCCGACGCGGGTCATCCGCGACCTGCAGCCGTGCATTCGCCTGGACGGCACGATCGCCGGATGCAAGCTGGAGACCCTCCAAGAACACCTCCAGGGTCTGGACGACCGGATCTCCGCGCTGTCGGAAACCCGCACCTCCCTGGCCGGGCTGATTTCCGCCACCCGGGCCCGCGAGCCGAGGCTCGTGTAGGACCGCCACCGCTACCGCGCGGCCGCGGCGGCGTCTACGACCTCTGGGCCGCTGTCGCCCGTGCAGCCCGTGCAGCCCGTGCAGCCCGTGCAGCCCGTGGCCCGAGCATCCGCGAAGGCCAACTCTTTCGGGAACGAGGCCACATCGCATTCCCAAGCCAACTGGCAGACCCACAGGTCAGAGCCGCGCCCTCTGCCACCCGGAATGCGACAGGACAGCGCGGGTGATGCCTTTGGAGCGGAAAAGACTTCGCGGGGCCGGCTCTGGGCGGCCTGCTGACGGACGAGGCTCCCCTCCGTGGCCGCGCCTCGCCCGGCGATTCCTGGTCGGCTATCGTGCATGACCATGTCCATGCAGGGGGAGTTAGACCGGGCCGTTACGTCCTTGGCCGCGAGCCGATCGCGTCGGGCGGAATGGGGACCGTGTGGCGTGGCTATGACGGGAAGCTGAAGCGTGCTGTCGCCGTGAAAGAGCTTCGGTTCGCCGAGGGTTTGAACGAGTCTGAGCGTGCCCGGCAGAAGGCCCGGGTGATGGTCGAGGCGCGGGCCGCTGCTTGCCTGGACCATCCGGGGATCGTGCCGGTGTACGACGTGATCGAGGACGACGGCCGTCCGTGGATCGTCATGCGCCTGGTGCCCGGGCGGTCTCTGGCCCAGGAGGTCGAGGCGTCAGGGGCATTGAGCCCGCAGCGGACGGCCGAGATCGGACCGGAGATCCTCGCGGCGCTGGAAGCCGCCCACGCCGGGAGGCATCCTGCACCGGGATGTCAAGCCACAGAACGTACTTCTGGGTCCTGACGGCAAGGCAGTGCTGACCGACTTCGGGATCGCTTCCGTCATCGGTGCCACGCAGCCCTTGACCGCGACCGGGATGGTCGTGGGCACGGTGGGCTACATGACCCCGGAACGGTTGTCGGAATCCGGGTCGAGGCCCAAAGCGGATCTGTGGTCGCTCGGCGCAACGCTGTACTTCACGGCCGAGGGCCGATCGGCCTACAACGCCGACGATGTTGTCGCCATGATCGCCGCAGTCGCCTCCCGTGACCCCCAGCCGATGCTGCGGGCCGGCACGCTCGCGCCCGCCATCGCGGGGCTGCTGGTCCGTGACGTCGACACTCGCTGGGACACGGCCGCGGCCAGGACGTACCTGCATGCGGTCGTCGCCGGCGGCTCAGGCCTCGAGACGACGGCACTTCTTCCGCCGGCTCCGCAGACACCGACCAAGCCGGCCCCGGGCCTTCCGTGGAACCAGGATGTCCCCCCGGCCACACCCAGGACCGAGGACCTCCCCGGCCGCCCACCCCGCGCACGCGGACTGACGTGGCTGGTGGCCTTTACGGCAGCCGCGGCACGAGCAACGCTTCACCGAGGGATGCACCAGCGTCACCCTCCTCCACAGCGACTCGTTGCCGACGACGCGCCCGTCACCTACCAGATGGTCCGCGCCCACGTTGCCACCCTCCGCGGGGCTCCGGCCGGCCCGCCGCTGTGGCCGCCGACGGTGCGGCAGGTGACCGGCTGGCTCACCCGTCACCCCACGACCCTGACCGAGGAAGACCGGGCGGGCCTGAAGGAGGTCCTGGCCCGGTGCCCCGAGCTGGACAAGGCCGCCGGACACGTCCGCGACTTCGGCGAGATACTCACCGACCGCCTCGGCGCCATGCTCCCCACCTGGATCGACGCGGTACCGCCGGTTGGGTCAGGTCCGTGAGACGGTGAGCCGCCCGCCCGGGCAGGCGCTCTGCCAGGCATCCGGATTCTGGAGGGGCCGAGTCAAGCAGCGGTACCGGACCAGGTCCGATCGCTCGGCCGAAGTCAACTTCCTTGGCTCGCCGCGGAAGTTCCGGTCTGAGTCGGGCTCCTCATCGATGTCGAAGTGGAAGGCGGCATCGGTGAGGTAGTCGCGGCGGAAGTCGGTTTTCCACTGCGAGTTGCTGCCCCAGCTCAGCGACCCGTCGGAGGTCTCCCGGTAACGGCGCATGAAGACGTTGTGGAGCGGCGACCTGTCCGCGATGCCCGCCGTCAGGTGCCGGGCGCCAGCGCGCACCGTTATGCCAGTGCGGCTGAACAGCATCTGCCCGAACATCAAGCCCGGCCAGAGCGTCCCGGTGATCTCGACCGGCGCCCCCGGGTCCTCGTGCTGCGCGACGTGGACGACCTCGTGGAAGAACGGATCGAACGCGACGTCACCGATCGGGGCCATGCCGAGCCGGGCGAAGGCAGCCAGATACTGGTCACGTGTGACATGCGGCCAGCGTTCAGGCTCGTGGATGTCGTGCGCCCAAGGCATCTCAGAGCCCGGCGGAAGCAGCGGCTGGAACTTGTAGATCAGCGCGTCGCTGACCCGGCTCAGCGCGTACGCCGTCTCCAGCGGATCGCCAAACTCGTACTCGGTCCGCGTCCATCCGCCGAAAGCGGCCAGCGGCGCAAGGGCCTTCAGGACGGCATCGGCATGCTCCTCCAGCCACGGATCGACAACGGCGAGGAAGGCGTCCACGCCCTGGTACTCCTCCACAGAGTGGAAGAGTCGGCGGACACACAGTGTGGGGATCACGCATCGCAGCGTAGGCAATCCAGTCCCCGCAGTCGACCAGGATTCCCATCAGACGGTCTCAGGGTGCATGGTCGGTCAGCCCGGTGCCCTGCGCGTACCTCACACCGACACCGGCTCTCCACAACCGAACACCGAGGTAACCCTCCGCGACAGCTCCCCAAGATCTGTGCCAGAACCTCAAACCCACCGACCACCCGCCAGCTCGTCGGGCTTCGGCAGGCCGGTGTCGACCCCGGCACGTCCTGCCGCAGATGGGCCGCATGACCGCCGGAGTCCACCAGGCCGTCGCCGCGAACATCGCGCGGACGAAGGCGGAGGGCACCGACCGGTGGGCCGAGGGCATCGACGTCGCCCGGATCCTTCTCGACGCGCACGCCGCTGGGGCGGGCGTTGACCAGACCGTCGCCGCCGTCACCACCGCGGCCGCGACCTGACTCCTTGATGACACGGCCTATGCTTGCCGTTTAACGTCGGGCGGCCGACGGCAGCTGCCTGGGAATCCGTGCAGCCGTCACTGTCGCTCGGCAGCGAGTGCCAGGTCATGGATCATGAAGTGGAGTTGCACGTCGTCCGTCGACTCCGCCGACAGTCCCTCGGCGTCGAGCACGGAGGCCGCGACCATCCGAGCCTGAGCTTGCCGTTTATCCACCAACTTCGAACTGGGCTCGAAGTTGGTCGGAGCGTCCCCAGTTCACCGGGCGTGCGAGAGGCCGGGCCTCGATTCCCACTCCGGCAGCCACACCTGGCAGCTCACCGGTCCGGAATACGACCGGTGGCGCACGGCCGCCCCACCGACAGTGGCCTCTTTAAGCCTATCCGCGCCCGGACGCGCCGCCCTAGCATCACCCGCGACGAAGCGAGACCTTGCGCCAACGGGGGAAGGGACACGCATGAAGCTCAACATCAAGTCCGGGGTAGCGGCGATTCGAAGCTCGGGCCGGCGTCTGGCGGCCGTAACGGGAGTCATCTGCTCCACTGCCGCCCTGCTGACCGCGGTGGGCACCGTCCCCGCCCACGCCGCTACGTGTTACAACTCCCAAAATCTCCAGCCGCTCGGCCCCTCCACGCCTGTGACGGTGAGCAACAGATACGGCTCCACCACGATCGGGTACCTGTACATCGGCTGGGACAAGACCTCCTTGTGTTCCTACGCCGAGATCGACTGGCTCAACGACAGCAGCGGCCGCAACTGGAGCAACAACGTCTCGGGTGACATCTACCTGAACTGGAACCCCCCCGGCCACAACAGCGCCGAAGGCAAGCACCACTTCAACGCCGGCCAGGCCAACTCCTGGGTGTCCTGGTTCATCTACCAGGGCCCCGGCACGGGCTACACGCCCGGCCGGTCCTTCACCGCCGCCGTCGACAAAATGAGCATCCTCATCGCTGCCCCGTGGGGCGGCTTCACCACCTGTACCACGGGGGTCAGGATCGGATCCACCCACGACTTCTCCAGCGGCTGGAACAGCGGCCCCGGCAGCGTCAACTGCAACTACTAGGTCCTCGGGGAGCACCGCCCTTCAGGCTGGGCCCTGGCGATGATGCACGAGGCCCGGGGCCCGGCCCGTCGCGTGCTGCACGCGCCGGACTGCCAAGGGGCACCCGAGGGTGCGCCCCTGCTCGACGGGCAGCGCGCCCTAGACGTCGCGGACACCCCGGGGACGCGGCTGTGCACGCTGTGCGGATGTGCACGGAAGCGGACGCCGATGCTGCGCGGCTTCGACCACAGCGGCGACTCCTGACTCGCGTCGGTCAGGGTGTGTCTCCGAAGTAGTGGAAGCAGCAGACGACACCCGCGCCGCCGGGCGGCGCGGTGCGCCGTGATCGCGGTGACGACGCGGAGTCCGGCCGTCCCCGGTGCGCCCGCGGCCGGTCTCTCCGTCGTCGTGGGAAGCGGGCGCACGGCGGTCGTCCCCTTTCGCGGGGCGTGGGCGGGCGGTCGGGGGCCGCGACACCGTAGTCGACGCAGTTACGGCGCGGTGAGATCCGACCAGCGCGCTCCCTCCTTATGGCCGTGAGGTGCCGGCGTCAGGCTCAGGGGCGGTCGCCGGTGCCGCCCTCCGAGGGGGCCGCGGTGTGCTGGTGTCCGCCGGGGCGGGGGGCCCGGGTGATGTCGTGGATGCTGTCACGGGCGGCTGCGGCGACCGCTTCCGGGGTAATGCCGAATTCGGTGTAGAGGCGCTGGTAGTCGGCGGAGGCGCCGTAGTGTTCCAGGCTGATGATGCGTCCGGCGTCCCCGACCACCTCGCGCCAGCCCTGTCCGACGCCGGCCTCGACGCTGACCCGGGCACGCACGGTTGGTGGCATGACCTCGTCCTGGTACTCCTGGGGCTGAGCGGCGAACCATTCGCGGCACGGCATCGACACCACCCGCACCGCCAGGCCCTCGGCGGTCAGCAGATCGCGTGCGTCCAGGGCGATGTGGACCTCGGATCCGGTGGCGATCAGGATGACCTCGGGCACCGCGACGTCGGCGGTGCCGGCGAGGACGTAACCGCCGCGGGCCGCTTCCAGGGCCGGAGCGTACTGGCCGTTGCTGCGGTCCAGGACGGGCAGGCTCTGGCGGGAGAGGATCAGGCCGGCGGGCCGGTCGGTGTGTTCCAGGATGGTCTGCCAGCAGGCGGTGGTCTCGTTCGCGTCGGCGGGCCGCACCACGTCGAGGCCGGGGATGGCGCGCAGTGCGGCGAGGTGTTCGACGGGCTGGTGGGTGGGGCCGTCTTCTCCGAGGCCGATGGAGTCGTGGGTCCAGATGTAGGTGGCGGGCAGCTGCATCAGGGCTGCGAGGCGGACGGCGGGACGCATGTAGTCGGAGAAGGTGAGGAAGGTACCGCCGTACGGACGGGTGAGGCTCTGCAGGGCGATGCCGTTGAGGATCGCGCCCATGGCGTGTTCGCGGATCCCGAAGTGCAGGGTTCGTCCGTAGGGTCCGCCCTTCCAGTCCTTGGTCTGCCGGTCGGCCGGCAGGAACGAGGGTTCGCCGTCCATGGTGGTGTTGTTGCTCCCGGCGAGGTCGGCCGAGCCGCCCCACAGCTCCGGCAGTACCGGGGCCAGCGCGGTGAGGATCTCACCGGAGGCGGCGCGCGTCGCCATCCCCTTCGGATCGGCGGGGAAGGTGGGTAGGGCGTCGGTCCAGCCGTCTGGCAGCTTTTGGGCCTGGAGGCGGTCCAGTAGTGCGGCGCGATCGGGCTGCGCGGCGCGCCAGGCCGTGAACGCCTCATCCCATGCGGCGTGCGCCGCGCGGCCGCGGTCCGCCGCCTTCCGGGTACGGGCCAAGACCTCGTCCTCGACGGCGAAGTGCTGATCGGGGTCGAAGCCGAGGAGTTGCTTCGTGGCCGCGATCTCGTCCCCGCCCAGTGCCGACCCGTGGGCCTTGCCGGTGTTCTGCTTGGTCGGGGCCGGCCAGCCGATCAGGGTCCGCAGCATGATCAGTGACGGGCGTCCGGTCTCGGCCCGAGCGGCGCGGACCGCGGCGAGCAGGGCGTCGACGTCCTCGACGTACTCGCCGGTGATGGTCCAGTCGACGCTCTGCACGTGCCAGCCGTAGGCGGCGAAGCGGGCGGGCACGTCCTCGCTGAAGGAGACGCCGGTGTCGTCCTCGATCGAGATGTGGTTCGAGTCGTAGAAAACGGTCAGGCCGCCCAGTTCCTGGTGCCCGGCCAGGGATGCGGCCTCGGCGGTGACGCCTTCCATCAGGTCGCCGTCGGAGGCGATGACGTAGACGTGGTGGTCGAAGGGGCTGGTGCCGGGCTCCGCGTCCGGATCGAGGAGGCCGCGTTCGCGGCGCGCGGCCATCGCCATGCCGACCGCACTGGCCAGACCCTGTCCCAGCGGCCCGGTGGTGATCTCCACCCCGCGGGTGTGGTGGTGCTCGGGGTGACCGGGGGTCGCCGAGTCCCAGGTCCGGTACGCCTCCAGATCCGACAGTTCCAGGCCGTATCCGGCCAGGTACAGCTGGATGTAGAGGGTGAGGCTGGAGTGCCCGCAGGACAGGACGAACCGGTCCCGGCCCAGCCACTGGTCGTCGGCCGGGTCGTGATTCATGACGTTCTGGAACAGCAGGTACGCCAGCGGGGCCAGGCTCATCGCCGTCCCCGGATGCCCGTTGCCGACCTTCTGGACCGCGTCGGCCGCCAGCAGCCGCACGGTGTCCACCGCGCGCACGTCCGCCTCGTCCCAGCCCGCACGTTGGGCTAGCGGACTCGCCACGGACCTGTCGCCCCGTGCTGCACCCGACTCCTTGCTCATCATGCTGTCCCTTCGTCAAACGGACGGACCGCCCCAGCGGGCCGCCCGCCGGTGGATACTCCCTCGCGGCCGTGCCGTCCGAGACCCGCCGATGCCCTCATGGCGGTCACCGCTCGGCCGTCGGCCCAGATCCCAGCGTCCGGGCCGCCGCGGCGGAGCGGACCTCCTCCAGCGTGGTGCTCTGCCGCTCGGCGCGGTCCAGCAGTACGTCGAGGTCGTCGGCGTGGAGGCGGCTGTCGGTCCGGGCCAGTGCGCGCAGGGTGCGCCAGCAGGCAGCCTTGCCCTGGACGCCTGCCAGCATCGCTTCTGCCTCCAGGACATCGCTGAGCGGGGAGCGGGAGAAGAGGTGTCCGTTGGTCTTGAGGCGTCCCGCCTTCTCCGCCAGCCAGCCCGCGGCCGTCTTGGACTGGCTGGTCGACACGCCCAGGTCCGTCATCATCCCGGCCAGTGCGTCACGGTCCTCGTCGACCTGCCCGGCGAGGTCGGCGAGCAGGGGGCCGTCCTGCTCGCCTTTGCGGGCGTCCGCGGCGCGGCGGAACAGCTCCAGGCCGCCGGTGGCGGCGGCGTAGTGGTCGCCCAGGTAGATCGCCAGGAGCTCGGCGCCCTCGGAGTCGCCCTCCTCTGTTGCGGGCTTCGCACGCATTTCGCGGGCGACCGACGCGCCGAGCTCGCTCCAGCTGTCCTCGAACTTGGTCAGCCCCTCGCGCTCGAGGGTGTCAGTGACGTCGGTGAAGTCGATGCCGACCTGTTCCAGCGCGGCGAAGTGGGTCCTGGCGGCCGTGAAGTCGTCCACGGTGGGCGCGTGCGCGGGAAGGGTGCCGTGGTCGGCGAACGCGGCCAGCGTGCCGCCGGGCATGGTGTTGACCGTGCCCGCGATCGCGAGCTCGCGGACGTACATCGTGTCGGGGTAGGAGGGGTCCTTCACTCCGGTGGAGGCCCACAGCGGCCGCTGCGTACGGGCTCCCGCCGCGGCGAGGCGCTGCCACCGCGGGTCCACGAGCATCTGCTCGTAGGCCTGGAAGGCGAGGCGCGCGTTGGCGACGGCGGCCTTGCCCTTGAGCGCCAGCGCCTCCGCGGAGCCGATGGCGTCGAGTCGGCGGTCGACCTCGGTGTCGACCCGGGAGACGAAGAACGAGGCCACCGAGTGGATGTCCGCCAGCTCGCGACCTGCGGCCTGAGCCTGCTCCAAACCGCGCAGGTAGGCGTGCATCACCTCGCGGTAGCGGTCCAGGGAGAAGATCAGGGTGACGTTGACGCTGATGCCCTCGGCGGTGACCGCGGTGATCGCGTTCAGCCCCGCGTGGGTGGCTGGGATCTTGATGAACAGATTCGGCTGGCTGACCGTCTTCCAGAGCTTGCGGGCCATGGCGACGGTGGAGCCGACGTCCTGCGCCAGCCGCGGGTCGACCTCGATGGACACCCGTCCATCGACCCCTGCGGTCCGCTCGTAGACGGGACCCAGGACGTCACAGGCATGGCGCACATCATCGGTGGTCAGCGCGAAGACGGCGTCGTCGACGCCGACGCCCTCCCCGCCCAGGCGCCGCAGCTGCTCGTTGTAGCGGTCCCCCTTGGACAGGGCCGAGGCGAAGATCGTGGGATTCGTGGTGACCCCCACGACGTGCTTGTCCGCGATCAGCTTCTTCAGCTCTCCGCCGGCAAGAAGTTCGCGGGACAGATCGTCGAGCCAGACCGATACACCGGCTGCGGACAGGGCGGCGAGCGGGCCGGATTCAGCGGACAGGGGCATACGGGACCTCCAGAGCGGTACGGCGCCGCGCACGCTGAGGTTGCTTTCGCCCGGAGGGCGGACTGCCGGCGGCGGCACTCGCACAGTGGTTCTCTCCCCGCCTGCCCGGATCGCCCCCCAGCAAGCGCAATTCCCGAAACGACCGGCTTGAGGCCGAGGGCTGCAGATCGGCCCGCCGCCCGTCAGGTCCAGGCGGCCGTGCAACTGGCGGACGACCGGATCGGTGCCCAGGTGCACCACCCGGCGCCTGGCGTGTAGGTACGTCCGCAGGTACGTCCGCAGAATCTGTCGGAGCGCGCTCGGGGCCTTCGCGGTGAGCTCCGTCTCGACGGCGACGACGCCTTCTCCGGGCAGCACCAGGACCAGGTCCGGCCAGTGCGCGCGGACACCGTCCGCCAGGAGCTCGCTCCGCCGCCCGGCGGGGCACGGCCTCGGCTGTGCGGACTTCCCGCTCGGTGAGCACGATGTGCCCCTTCGCCTCTTGCGGAGCCCGACGTCAGCGAGCGCCAGGCGGTGCCGCAGCCGTTCGCTGAGCAGTCGGGCCTCGCTCATCAGGCGTATTCGGGTGCGTGCCGTCTCCTCACGGTCGTTCCAGAACGCCGTAGCGGCCTGGCGCAGCGTCGGCGTCCCGTACCGTGTCGCGGTCGCGGTCGCGGTCGCCAGGAACCGTTCGTCCGTGCAGATCGGAACCGCACAGGCCGGTGGTGGTGATCTTGACGATCACGTCGTCGGGGTCGCGGATCGGCAGACCGCGCCGGAATGGGTGCGCAGGGCAGGGCCCGTGTCCTGCGCGCTCTGGTGCAGTACGACCGGACCGAACCCGGGCCCCGGTGTCCCTCACGGGATACCGGGCCTCCACCACGGGCGCGCCCACCCCGGTGAGCCGCAGCGTGCACCAATCCCCACCTCAAGCGGTACGAGATCAGGACCGCCCGCAGCCGGCTCTGCGGCAGAGGGAACGGCCAGCCCAGAACGCCACTGCGCCCCCTGGGCGCTCCGTATGCACCCCTGAAGTGCACACCTTTCGGAGTCGGCATCGGGGTCGGAGCCAGGGGCGGTCTGCCGACCGGTCGCCGATGCCAAGGGCGTCGGCTCGGTGCACCGCGGCCGTCTCCTGTCTCCCGGCTCCCGCGCCCTCTTCCGCAGCGACCCTCCCCCGTACGAGCCACCCACCCCGCGGCCGCCCGGCCGTCCCTGGTGATGCACCACACAGCGAACTGACAACCCGTCTAAGCTTGTTCTCCATGGCCTGGCCTGATCGCGTTCGATGACGGTCTCGGGATATCTGACGGTTTTGCCACGTCGTAGATCCTGCTCGCTTATTCGGGGGTGGGCTCTGTTCACGAGGAAGGCCAGTAGTTCGACAGCGGCTCGAGAGGCACCAGGCCGTCGGGACCGGGCGGGAGTCACGAGTGCGGCTTGCCTGGTGGAGCCGAGCGGTGGATGGCAGGACCGAGCTCCTCCGGCGGGGCTCAGATCTGCTGGTCGTTGCTGTGGCGGCCGAGGCCGCGGCCGAAGCGTTCGGAGAGGGCCGGCATCAGGCTCTCGCCGTCGGCTGGGCGGTCCAGGCCGAAGACGTAGCCGGGGAAGTCCAGGTTCTTCTGCACCGCCCAGATCCCGTCGTGGTCCTGCGGCGGAAGGATGCGCACCGGATCGCCGACGGCGACCCAGCCGATCGGCACCATCGAGTCGGCGGGTAGCACGGTGCGCAGATGCACGATGCCGTTGATCCGCACCTCGGAGCGGGTCCCGATCCGTGCTCCGTTGAAGACGCGGCTGCCGGTGGCCAGGAAGACCTCGTCCTCGACCCGGCAGCCGGTCAGGTAAGAGGTGGGGCCCACCAGGACCTGCCGTCCGAGAATCAGCGGGTCCCGTCGGGTACCTCGCAGGACCGCGTTCTCCATCACGATGCTGCCGTCGCCCAGCTCCACGGGTCCGCCCTCGGCGGTGAGCACTGCACCGAACAGCACCCGGCACCCGGCCCCCACGCGCACGTCCCCGCACAGCGTGGCGGTGGGAGCAACATAGGCCGTGGGGTGGACCGTCGGCGAACAACCCTCGTGAGCGATCAGCATGGCCGCGATCATGCCGCGCCCTGGGGCGCTGTCGCACACCATTCCACCAGGCAAGACCCGCGTCGGCCTGGCTGAGTACCTGCGAGAGGACGCTCTGCTGGTTTTCGTCGGATTCGGCTCGTTGGCGTCCAGGGCTGGTGGTGACGCGACCGGCTGGTCTTCGTGCTCCTGTTGGTGTTCTCGACGTCCGGTCATGGGGTCAGGGAGGCGGTCAACGCGTTGACGAGCTGGGCGAATTCGGTACGTTGCCGGTCGGTCAGTGTGGCGTAGAGCGGTGCCTGCAGCTCATCGGTGAGCTGCTCGGCACGCTGCCATCGGGGGATCAGGGTTGCGGCAACGGGATGTGGCTCTTGCCAGCCGTAGCTGGTTGCCTGCTCGACACCGAGGTTGATGACCATTGCCGATCGGGCGCTCAGCCCGCACAGGCGCACCGCCGCCAGATGGCAGGCGCCACGGTGTTCCCGCAGTACGTGGATGCGCTGCATGGCCACACCGACCGGGTCGTCGGCGGGGCAGTGCTGCGCGCGCCAGCCGGCGAACAGAGGCAGTGCGTCGGCGTCGGCGGCATCGATCAGCTGCTGTGCAAGGCGGTTGAAGTGCTCCACGTCGACGCCGGCGGGAACGTTGGTGCGCCCCCACTCCCGTACGGCCTGCGCATAGCAGGCGGCGGCTTCTCCAGCCGGCATCACGGACCGCCCCGCCAGCCATCCCGCGGTGACCAGGCGGGGGCCGAGGAAGCCCTGTACCGCTTGGACCACTGAGGCCGGGGCCTCGCCGAGCACCCCGAACCGTCCGCGGCAGTAGAAGCCACGCCCCGGGAGAAAACCGGCACGCAGACCGACGGCGGCGGTCGCCTCGTCGGACATGAACTCGTCGCCGAAATCGTGGATGGGCCGGGCAACCGCGGCGATGCACTCGAAGATCTCCATGCGCCGAAGGTCGCTCACCATGACTCGACAGGTCAAGGGGGTGATTTCTGATGGAACCCTTTAGGTAATCTATCGAGTCATGCTGGATATCCGCCGTCTGCACATGCTCAGGACCGTCGCCGCCCGCGGCTCCATCGCCGCGGCCGCCCAGTCACTGGCGTTGTCCGCCGGTGCCGTGTCCCAGCAGCTGTCCGCGCTGCGGCACGACGTGGGTGCCGATCTGCTGCGCCCCGACGGGCGAACCGTGGCACTGACGGAGGCGGGTCGGGTGCTCCTCGAACACGCCGACCGGATCCTCGCCGCCGTGCAGGAGGCCGAGAGTGCCGTCGCAGCGGTCAAGGGCACGGTCGGCACCACCGCCACGCTCGCCGCGTTGCCGTCGACCGTCGCCACGATCGTGGCCCCCGCGCTCACCGCACTGGGCTCACACCACCCGCAGCTCACCGTGACCTGCTTTGTCACCGACCAGGCGCAACTGCGGGAACTCACGCTCGGCACCGTCGATGTGGTGCTGGGGCAGCGCTATCACCACCTGCCCGACACCGCGCCCCGGGGCATCGCGATCTCCCCGCTGCTCGACGATCCGCTGCTCGTCGTCACCGCGGCCCAGCAGGCCGACGAGCGGCCCGTCGTGCTGCGCGAACTGGCCACGCACAGCCTCGCCGTGCCGCCGCCGAACACGGACTGCGGACAGGCCATCCTGCACGCCTGCCACCAGGCCGGCTTCACACCCACGACGCGCTACATCACCGCCGACATCGCCGCCCAGCTCGCCCTCGCACGGGCCGGCCTCGCCACCGCGCTCGTCCCCCGGACGGCCATCGACCCGGCCACACCCGGAATCCGCACAGCACCCATCGAGGACCACCCGATCCTGCGCCTGCTGTTCGCCGCGACCCGTCACACCGAGACCGCGAACCCGACGACCACGGCCGTCGTCGCAGCGCTGCGCACCGCCGCGCGGCAGGGTCGCGCCACGCACCTCCCGGCGGTCTAGGACAGGCCGTCGAGCGGTCGGAGGAAGCGGCGCTCGTACCGCTTGATGCAGCGGGTGTCACGAGCCAGCTGGAACGCTTCCTGGCACTCCGCGTCGGACATGCTGTCCGTGCGGTACTGCTCGTACGCGGCCAGGCTGGGAAAGGAGAAGAGGGCGTAGGCGATGTCGCTGTCGCCCTCACTCGGCAGGAAGTAGCCGTGGTGCGTCCCGCCGAAACGGTTGACGAGCCGGACCCAGCGGCGACCGTACTCCTCGAAATCCTCGAGCTTGTCAGCGTCGACCTCGTACTTCAGATGAATGGTGATCATGCCTGCATGATGCCGTGTGACGGTTCGGACTTCGTGAGCAGGACCACTTCGTAAGCAGAACCAGGGGGTCACGCGGCGAGCCAGAGGTCGAGCCGGGCGAGGTGGCTGACGCGGGGTCTGCTCCATCTCCTGGAGCTGCACCGGTGCGCGGAGAGCAGAGGGCTGCGGGTCCTGGTCACCGGCCGGCAGCCGCAGCATCAGCAGTGCATGGCCATCGTGGCCGGTATCCCCGGGCCCCGGGCAGGAACCGGGGAACGCTACGCCCTGGCCGGGTTCCGCCGGCTCCCCGAGGAAAAGGTACGGCGCGCACGGGAGCGCTCCGACTTTGCCGACGGCTGGCTCCCCCACGTGTAGCCACGTCCCGGGGGGGACCGCGGCGGCCTCCCGCGGAGGGTTCAGGGAGAGGGGTCCCACGCTTCGGGACCGCCGCCCCGCCGTTGCACGAAGCCGGCGTCGGTGAGGTCGACGTCCGCGGCGTTCTCCAGCCCAGCGGCCGCGCAAAGACCCGGATATCGGATGGGCGGTGCGCGATCCCGATGGCGACAGCGTCGTAGCGGACCCGGCGCGAGCCCTCCTCATCGGGCGGGTAGACGATCAGCTCGGCCGACATCGCTCAGCCTCTTCCCCGCCCGTCGCACCGGCACCCGGCCCCGTACGAACGGGTGACGCACCGCCCGAGCGATACGGCACTCAGGCTCGCTGACCTGCGGCGGGGAGGTGTAGGGGAGGTGTAGTGGTGACTACAGAGCCCCTCACTCACCGGCACGTCACCGAACTCACCCACCCGTTCACCAGCGTGGACGCATCCGCGGGAAGCCGCCGCGCGTGGACGGCTCGGCCGCTTCACGGGCCCAGGAAGGACCCGGAACGCCCACCGCGAAGGTCCCCTGGGCCGTCGGGTCGTCAGTGGGTGACTGGGGTCTGGCTGTGTTGAGAGCCTTGTGTGGACCGGGTGCCAAACCGCTGCCACCACCCCACCCGCTCACACCCCTCCGCCTTGACCAAAGACATAGGAGCACCCCCGGCCGGCCGGCCCGCCCGGGCGGCCCCGCGGCGGTGGGCGTCGTAGGTCACGGTTAGTCTGAGCTGCGGAGAGACAGCACAACTTTGGGGGAAACCGGTGAGTGACGACCTGCTGCCCGAACCAGAGCGGCTGCCGCTGACGCCCGATGAGCTGAAGAAGCGCAACCTGGGGGCCTTCGCGCCCTTCTACCAGGCGCCGTCCGCCGACAGTTACGCCGATCCCACCACTCCGCGCGATCTCCAGTCCGAGCCCTCGCCCCTCCAGCCCCAGTCGCCCTTCCTCCGCCCGCCCTCGGGCCCCACCGGTCCCCTGGGACCCAACGGGCAGCGGCCGGGCGAGCGCCTCAAGATCGAGCCGTCCATCCTCAACACGGCGGCGGACCGCGCGGACGAGATACACACCGCGTTCACCAAGCCCGCCGCCGCGCTGGAGACACCCGCGGCGACGGCGA
Source organism: Streptomyces sp. NPDC002138 (assembly GCF_040296485.1). Taxonomy (NCBI): domain Bacteria; kingdom Bacillati; phylum Actinomycetota; class Actinomycetes; order Kitasatosporales; family Streptomycetaceae; genus Streptomyces; species Streptomyces sp. NPDC002138. The sequence continues at coordinate 148,652 of NZ_JBEOXE010000013.1, forward strand.
GCAGCACCATGGCGGGCTGGGAGTCCGCGTACGCCATCCAGGCCGCGCACCGGCAGTGGGAGCAGCAGGCCGGCACGGTGGCGGGCTGGCTGGCGCACATCTCCGAGAGCCTGCGAGCCGGAGCCCGGGACTACACCAAGACCGACGCCGCGATCGAAGAGGCCTTTCGCGGGGTCCATCGGCGCCGGTCACTGATCGAGGACCTGTAATGGCTTCCTTCTTCCGGGAGATCCTGGACACCGACCTCGGCCCGCTGCAGAAGCTGGCCGATCAGTGGCGCACCACCCAGAACGACATCAGCGGCCTGGGCAAGCGGGTCCAGGGCGAGATGCTCACCCCGCTGCGCGACAAGGGCTACTGGGAAGGTGCGGCGGCCCCGTACGCATGGCGGATGATCGATGACATCCAGCGCCAGCTGGAGGACGCCACGAAGGTCGCGGCGGCCGTCCTCGGTGTTCTGGACGATGCCCTCGGCGAGTTGAAGTCCGTCAAGACCGACCTGCAGGCGGCGGTCACGCGGGTCGGCGAGCAGGGCATGCATGTGGACAGCAAGGGCGAGTTGTCACCCTCCGTCGTGGGCGGCCAGTGCACGGTGGTCGAGAAGGGGTCCGCCGACGCGAAGGCCATCGAGGCGGCCCAGAAGGAGATCAACGACATCGTGCGGCGCGGTATCACCGCCGACCAGAACCTCGCCTTCAGTCTGATGTCCGACATCGGCCTCGGCCCGTGGTTCAACGGCACGCCGCAGCACGCGAACATCGACTCGACGAACCGGATCAGCCAGGAGGAGTACGCGCTCCTGGACCGGGCCATGCGCGGCAAGTCCCTCTACCCCAGCGGGCCGAAGGACGACCCGTACGACCTCGGCCTCGCCTGGGTGACCGGCCTGGGCCCCCGCTCCCGCGACTACTACGACGGCGACGAGATGACCGAACTCATCAAGTCCAGCGTGAGCATGGAGCAACTGCGCAAAGACACGCTCTCCCAGTGGAACACGGACGGCCAGGGCGAGGGCAAGGTCAGCTACTCCATCTCCGAGGGCGGCAAGGTGGGCGCCCTGAAGAAGCTCTTCGGCACCGACATCCCGGCGATCGTCACCGGGGACCCGGAGCACCTGGGCGAAGCCTTCATGGGCTCGTACTCCCTCAAGTACGACGTCAAGGGCGCGGACCCGGACGGCTCCCTCGTCGTCCAGTACACCCTCGACAACAACACCAGCAACGAATCCTTCCTCCATTTCGTCGGTTACTACGACTGGCTGAAGAAGACCAACAAAGAGGACGGCACCTTCTCCACCGTGAGCCAGACGATCACCTGGACCGAGCGCATCCCCGCGGGAACGAAGTAGCGGCGCCATGAACCCACGCATACGCACCACGGCGGCCGGGGCGGCTCTGGCCGTTCTCTGCTGGCCCCTCACCGCCTGCGGTCTGGCCGGCGGATCCGACGAACGCTGCGTCCCCGCGCCCGCCACCACGGCGAGCACCGTCGATCTGGAAGGCAGCTACGAGGGCTCGCTCGACGCCAAGGACGCCCGACTGACGCTGACCACCCGCCCCGGAGAGGGCGGCGGCACGCTGACCGTCCAGAACTGGCCCACCGGCGACTCCTTCCGCAAGGAGCTGGGTACCTCCTTCAGCACCACCGGGACCTGGGAACTCGACCAGCCCTCGGCCGGCTCCCCGCACGCCCTGCTCCGCCTGCACTTCGATCCGCCGAAGCCCGGCCTGCCCGCTCCTGACACCACCGACCTGCTGTCCGTCGGCATCGACGCGAAGCGCACCTTCGTCTACGCCGACAACGACCCTGACACCTGCCCGGACTTCCGCCTCCAACGGGGCTGATACAGGCCCGCGTCGAGGAACTCCCGCGGCAAACAACGGAGGTCCAGGTCGTTGACCTGGGCCGCGGCGGCCGTTCGACCCTGGCGAGGTCAGGCAGCGGCCTGCGTCTGTGCGCGGCTGCGCGTCTCCTGTCGTACGACCCGTCGGCGCCGAGTCGGCATGCCCACGGTCGGGTTGGCGACGCTCCGGGCCGCGCCCTTGCAGATCAGTTGCGGAGCTCCCCCTTCTGGCGGCGGGAGAGGTCGACCGCGTAGGTACTTCGGGAGGCGCCGGAGTACTGGGTCTAGCGGGTGGCGGATCGGATGTGGATGGCCGTGTCGTCGTGGTCGTCAAGTGGGTGAGGGTGTGGGCGAGGTCGCCGAGTGTGAGGTGGGCGTGGGGCGGCGGCGAGGGCTTCGAAGCGATCGTCGATGGGGTGGTAGGGGTGCTCGACCAGGCTGTCGGAGAAGAGGAGCACGATGCTGCCACCGGGCAGTGGCTCGGTGTGGTCGGGGCGGTGGATCGCGGTCCTCAACCCGTCGAAACTGCCCGGCTGGTGCTGGGACCGCTGGACGCGGTCGTGGTCCTTGCCGAGGGAGCGCTCCTGTCCGCGCTCGTCACGGTCGGAGACCGCCAGATGCACCCCCGGTTCCCGGCGGTGCCGAACAACTTGGCTGGAGGGCGCCAGGCGGCAGCCGTCCGCATGCCCACGTTCGGCGTCCGCGACCGGACCGGTCCGGTCCGGTCCGGTCCGGTCCGGTCCTCGAGCATCGCGAGGACCGGGGCGCGGGCGAGGTCCACCGCCTGGTGCTCGATGTCGGCGACGATGCCCAGACGCCGGACGTGGACGTACTCAAGTCGGGGTCGATGAGGAGGCCGACGCTCAGGTCGAAGGTGTCGAACCCTGCCTGGGTGTGGCGGGTAGGGTGCTCGAAGTTGACGTACCAGTTCCTCAGCCCGGCCCCGGTGAAGAAGGCATTGTTGCTGCACCACGCCGTCGGCGGCTCCCACAGCAGGAGTTCCGTCTCCTGCCACACCCCGGGCGCGAGCTCCCACTCCCCCGTCGCCATCGCGTCGAACGCGCCTCCGTGCGCACCGACCGGTCACCGTCGACGCGCGCCTTGGCGTACAGAGCCGGCCACAGGGCTTGGGCACCGGGGTGCAGGCGGTCACCAGCGCCTCGCCGGAGTCGGCGACAACGCGTAGCGCCTGCTCGCTCCACACCCGCCCGGAGCGGTGCACGTCCCGCCGCACCACTGTCTCCCCCGCCTCGAAGGTCTCCACCGGCTGCCTCCCTCGTACGGACCCGGCCGGAACATCCGGCAGGACGGGCACCACCCTGAGCGCACCCAGCCAGGGGTGGGCAAGCCACCGTTCGGGCGGCCTGCCCAGGCTCCCCTTGGGCTTGCCCAGCCGCTCAGGCTTGCCCGGCCGCCGGCTCCCACAGCGGGCGGGCACGCCCGGTGCCGTCGCAGTGGAAGCACCGGCCACCCTCGGACGTGCTCCGGGCGCCGATGGTGGCCGTAGCGTCGCGCAGGAGCTGAGTGAGGCCGTAGACGTGGGCCGGGTGCAGGGCGAGGTCCTGGCTCTTGCCCACCAGGATCTCCAGAATCTCCCCTTGAACGGCGTAGCCCGGCGCCGTCCGGACAGCTCCACTCGCGCCCTGAAGATGACGTCGTCCGGATTGGCGAGGGCGACTCGAAGCGGTCGACCCGCCCGAGCCGGCCGGGGATCCGCAAGGGTTCATCGACCTGAGTACCTGAGTACACGAAGCGGCTCTTGCCCCCGGACCTCGGACCTTCATCCGGGCGCCATGGGCCGCTTCTTTGCGTTTCTAAGAGGAGCTGCGACTGATAACGCCGTCATCGATCGCAGCTGCTTGTACGGCGCCGTTCACGAGTTGTGTGAAGTGATCGTCATGACCTCGGGAGATCTGTGTTCCTAAGAACGGGCTCTGGCACAGACTCCGCGCAGCTCACGTGTCGGCTACCCCGTCAGCGAGGGATTAGCGGCACGTGAGCTGCGCGGCGGACGGAGGGTCACGAGACGCTGGTGGACTTCGAGATCGCTCACCGCGTGCGCGTCAGAACTCGTCATCCCCTACGAAGGCAGTGGGGCCGAGTCACTCATGACGGACTCGGCCCCACGGAGGCGATGAGTACTTGACGCAGACGGTCCGATCGCCGGTGCCGTTGGCCACCCAGTACATGGCACGGCGGGTCTGGGGACCATAGGTGCCGTCCACGGGGATCCCGTAAAATTCCTGGCTCTGCCTCACGGCAGCAACTGTGAGCGGGCCGTAACCGCCGTTGATTTCGAGGCGGTTGTGGCCGTTGCACCACTTGAGCGCACTCTGCAGGTCGGCGACGGCCGAGCCGTACGGGGACCCCTGGCGCATGATGCAGTCGACCGAACCGCCAGCCGTCATTGGAACCCACGCCTCGTAACCTCCGACCCAGACCTTGCTGGACCGAGTGCAGTCGCCCCCAGCAGCGCTGACGTCGGGGCGAAGCCGATCAGAGCGGCGATCGATACGACCATCAAACCTGCAGAGGCAAGGCGTCGCCCCGTCACGTAGCGACGGGTGCCCGCCCAGAGTTCGTAGACCGCCTGCGAGGCGGATGGTCACGTCACCGAAGTCGGCCTCGGCCTCCATGCCGGGATGGTGGGGTCTGCGGCACGAATACTTCGTTCGGCGCCTTCCCCGACTCGACCAGGATCTGCGGCTTCCCGTCCGAGACGTAGCGCCGGACCATCTGGTAGGAGACGTCCGCGCCGTGCTCCTCGACCAGGCGGTGGAAGATCCGCGTGATCGTATGTCGCTGCTTGCGCGGCGCGTCCAGATCAGCCTGGAGCATCCGGATGCTGCCCTGGCACGAACGCCGGTGACCTCAAAACTCGGTTCTGGCACAGATCTTGGGGAGTCGTCGCGGTGCGTCACCTCGATCTTCGAGGAGGGGCTTCCTGGACAACTCGGCCGAGGCCAGTTCGGCTACGCCCACCCGACCATGCTCCAAACCGGTCGCTCGCTCCGTCAGCGTTTGTGTGCTCGGTACTGCTTGAGGAGAGCGGTGAGCTTCGCGGGTTCGGCAGCGCCGTTCAACTCCGTCAGGAGAGCGTCAGGACAGAGCTCGTAGTGGTCACCCCACCACCGCTGCCCCTTGTTGTCCCAAATGCGATACCCGCCGGGTACCCCCCTGGCTACGTACCGTCGCCTGCTTATATCGATCACCCCTCATGACAGTCTCTCCACACTACAAGCTGCTACTGGAGCGGGATCATCTTCCGCAGCAGGTGGAAGCCGGCTCGTCCGTAGAGCTGCCTCTTGATCTTTTTGATGCGGTTGACAGCACCTCCGCATTCCGGCTCGAGTCGGTCAAGGACGCCGAAGAGTCCACCCGTGACTTGGCCGCGCGGCTGGCCACCACCGAGCTGCGCCGCGCTTCCCACCCGGGCCGGGTCACCTGGGAGCCCACCGATCAGGCCGAGCCCGTACCGGTCCCGCCGACTGTGGTCGACGGTGACGGGGACCTGTGGCTGCGGGACCGGGGCACTGGCACCTGGACCATGCCCGAGTTCAACCCGAACGAGTTCCCGGCCCGCTGTGGCGAGGTTCTGACATGGAACCAGCTTGCCCGCGAGTTCGGCCCGCTGACCGCACTGGCCGACGACCGCCGCATCGGCGGCGGCCGGCGCTGACCGCGCAGCAATCCCGGCGGTTCCGCAGGACGGGGGCTGAGCGCCACCAGGAGCAACGCAGCCCGAACGGGGCCCGCTGGTCGCTAATCTGCCAGCGGACTGACGGGGCCGTCTTCGATGGTGAGCACCTTGTCCGTGCCGGTCACAGTCAGCAGACGGGCGAGCTGGCGTGGCAGGGGGCCTGCCAACCGCAGATCGCAGTTCCGGTTGACGCCGGCCTGGCCTCCATTGTTCGGGCCGCCCGCTACCGGGCGGGCCCGCAGGCCAGGCCGGTCGCGGTGCCCAGCCGGTCGGTCGGGGGGTCAGGCCGGGGTGATGTTTTCGGCCTGGGGGCCCTTCTGGCCCTGGGTGACGTCGAACGTGACGACCTGGCCCTCCTGGAGCTCGCGGAATCCCGAGGAGTTGATCGCGGAGTAGTGGGCGAAGACGTCCGGGCCGCCGCCCTCCTGCGCGATAAAGCCGAAGCCCTTCTCCGCGTTGAACCACTTCACAGTTCCCGTCGCCATATTCATGCCTTCCAGTCGATGAACGCCTCCCGCTCCCTGCGGAAGGCGGAGGTGATCGTCCTGGTTCCTGCGGCACAGCACAGCAAAACGCCCACACCTTCAGGCGTGGGCGGAGGGAACTTCCGAGCCACGACAGCTGACACAAACGCCACACGCCCCCAACGGCCCGTCACCAGAGGAAACGGCCCCGTTGCCAGGCGCCCATGTACTCCCGAGGCCCAACGGTGTCCGGCGGGCGCGGGGTCGGCCTCAGGCCGCGGCCACCGGCTTCGCCGAACCGGCGGCAAGGGCGTATTCGGCGTTGATGCGCTGCGCTTCCTCGAGCTGGTCTTCGAGGATGACGATCCGGCAGGCCGCTTCGATCGGGGTGCCCTGGTCAACGAGTTCGCGGGCGCGGGCGGCGATCCGTAGCTGGTAGCGGGAGTAGCGGCGGTGCCCGCCGGCGGAGCGGAGCGGGGTGATGAGGCGGGCTTCTCCCAGGGCGCGGAGGAAGTTCTGGGTGGTGCCGAGCATGTCTGCGGCCCGACCCATGGTGTAGGCGGGGTAGTCATCGTCGTCGAGACGCCCGAAGGAGTCGTCTGCTGTCATCGCACCTCTTTCTGGAACGTACGGAGGGGCCCTGGTGCCTATGGCACCAGGGCCCCG